>NZ_JADQ01000024.1:0-67956 GCF_000518465.1 Paenibacillus sp. J14
GGAATAACGCATTTGCAGGCGTATTTGAATGAGTACACCGTCCGCCGTTACCTGCGCATGACTTGTTCCGAGGAAGAGATGCGCCAAAACCTGCTGCAGATGTGCTTGTCCATTCCTGCGATCTCTTACGACCAGTTAATCGCACATCATCGGAACCATCCGTCCATTGCAACCGCAGCTTAATCCATCTTGCAACTTAATCTCTCGACGCAACAGGCATCGGGAGAATCCGTAATTCAGCATGCAGATTTGCACTCGAATCTATATCTGATTAATCATTTCTAAATATTTACTTTAATATACATTATTTATATATATTATGATCTATATCTAAATCTACTTTTAGATCCATATTTTCATATCCAAAAAATATCAATATCTATGTCTACTCCTTTTCTATATATCTACTCCTTTTAAACTTTAACTTTGGGGCATCTTACTCTTCTTTGCTTTTTCTTTTTTAATTTTACGTACGGTTACTCCTTCTCTTTATTCACCACCTGATGCAACGGGATAATCCTTCAAAAGGGGGGATCGGATAGACCACCTCTTCCTCCTCCCCCGCAGCAAGAAATAACCGCTCACCCAGCTGCTTTAGCCAAGGAACGGTTATTTACACCAACTATACGCTATCTCTATTCTTCTTCCTTAAATATCGGCTGGATGGTTAGCTCAAAATCGAACGACTTCTCGGTAAAACGGTAAGGCTCTGCGAGCTGCGGGCCACAGGAGCCGGAGCCGGTGCCGCTCATTTGGTAATCGAGCGTGACAATCGTTTCGGGGCGGCGCTTGAGTTCATACGTATGCTGCGCTGCCGTCAGGTCCTCGGCGGTGTAGTGCAGCGCCTGGAACGAGAACGGTTGGGCTGCCGTGAACTTTAATCCCATGCCCTGAACGGTGGAGGCGATCGCCCATTCCGTACCGTAGCGGGAACCCGTTTCCTGCGGCATCACATAGTTCTCGAACATATCGTCCACCGACAGCAAGTATTTGCCTTTGCGTACGCTTGCCCGTTTGTCGATGTAGCTCTCATGCGGACCGTAGCCATAATATTCAATCTCTTCGGTCCCCTTCGGCATCGTCAGCTCAAGGCCAAAGCGCGGTAAGAACGGAAGATTCTCGCGTACTTCGGCGTGAACCTTCAGCTGAATCTCGCCCGAGACCCCAACTGTCCATACAGCATTACCGCGTACGAACGGTTCGAAGATATAACTGGCGAGCGAGAAGTCAACGTGGATTTCGACCGAAGCGTCTGGCTTTTGCTCCCAGTGACTCCGATATACCTTCATTGCAGCATGATCAAGACCCGCCGCTTCCCATTCCTTGCGGATGTTCATATCGTTATCCATCGGAGCCCGCCAGATGTTAAACCGAGCCAGACTCGCAAGCAACGGCACACCGTGCTTCGATACCTGTTGCGGCATCCCTTTTTTCAGATCAAAGACGTGCTCGAAATCAAACCCACGTACCGTAAGCATGCCGTCTTGTTCATCTATCGTCATAAAGCCGGCGTATCCCTCGCTTTGCAGCTTCTCGTGGGCCAACGCTGAAGTCGCACCCGGCAATTCAAATTGATAGAAGGCGATTTCGTATCCTTCCTCCGCCCATGGTGTGTCCAGCTGTTGCCGGACCGAGCAGGTTAAGGTGAGCGGCCCCGTCCCCTCCTCCTGTGCCACCGTCAGATCATAGGGAAGAGAGATGATCTCGGTCTCACCTGGTGCAGCGGTTAGCAAGCCTGACCGCCCTTGCTGCAGCACGTCTCCTTCCTGCTCCAGCTTCCAGCTGACCGCCAGGTGTGACAGGTTGCTGAAATCATAACGGTTCAGTACGCGGAAGCGGCCTTGAGCGACATCCTCTGCCTCGATCAGCACCGGTGCAATGACTTGCTTTAATTCCAGCAGACCGGTATGTGGCCGACGATCTGGGAAAACCAGGCCGTCGATGCAGAAATTCCCGTCGTTTGGCTGATCGCCGAAATCGCCGCCGTACGCATAATAACGTTGCCCATCCGGCGTCTCCGCAGCAATCCCGTGATCGCACCATTCCCAGACACAACCGCCCATCAGCTTCGGATAGCGATAAATTACGTTCCAGTAATCCTGCAGATCGCCTGGTCCGTTACCCATCGCATGGCTATATTCGCAAAGGAATAGCGGTTTGGTGCTGTTCTCATCGAGGGCATACCGCTCGATCTCCTTCACTGAAGGGTACATGCGGCTGTCCAAATCCAGGCAGGACGTGTCCGAATTGCTGTAATACCGAGGATCCGCTCCTTCGTAATGAACTAAACGTGAGGCGTCCCGCGCTTTTGTCCATTCCGCCATGGCGATATGGTTATCCCCGTATCCGGATTCATTGCCCATGGACCAGATGATGACGGAGGCGTGGTTTTTGTCCCGCTCGACCATGCGAACCGCCCGTTCCACGAACGCTTCTTTCCAATCCGGATTGTTCGACAACTTATGGAAAGCTCCTGCTTCGAGCTCACCGGTTCTGGTCACACCATGGCACTCCAGATCCGCTTCATCAATGATGTAAAACCCGAATTCATCACATAGATCAAGAAACTTCGGGTCATTCGGATAATGCGAGGTCCGGATTGTGTTAATGTTATGCCGCTTCATGAGCTTCAGGTCTGCAATCATATGGTTCACCGGAATGGTCTGCCCCAGCTCCGGATGGGAATCGTGGCGGTTCACTCCCTTCAGCTTCACAGCGCGGCCGTTGATGCGGAAGATGCCATCTGTGATCTCCACCTTTTTGAAGCCAACCCGAAAACGCAGCACTTCTTGGCCCGCGGTCAGAATCAGCTCATACAACCGGGGTTGCTCAGCGTTCCACAATTGAGGCTGCGGCACGTCCAGCTCCATTGCTCCTTTGCCGTCGATTTGCGCCTCCTTTTGTCCAATCAGCTTGCCCGCAGGATCTCGCAACTCCGCTTGAATCGTCAGGCTCCCCGTCGTTTCAATCTCCGACCGCAGCTTGCCTTCGGATAGATCGTCCGATAACAGCGGTTGATTAAACACATCACGGATGTGCGTATTATCCCGGGACAGCAAATAAACGTCGCGATAAATCCCTGAGAAGCGCCAGACATCCTGGTCCTCCAAATAGGTACCGTCGCACCATTTCAACACCAGCACGGCGAGACGGTTGCGTCCTGCCGCGACAAACGGCGTAAGATCAAACTCCGCCGGAATTCGGCTGCCTTGGCTGTAACCCACAAAACGGCCGTTCACCCACAGGTAAAAGCAGGCGTTCACACCTTCAAATACGATCCGCGTCTGCTTCTTCGTCCATGCTTCGGGTAGATTGAAATCCCTTACATAAGTTCCCGCAGGATTGTCATCCGGCACAAACGGCGGATCGTAGGGAATCGGATAGTTGACGTTCGTATAATGCAGTTGGTCATACCCATTCGTTTGCCAGCAAGAAGGCACGATTAGATCGTCCCAACCGCTCACATCCGTTTCCGTCTCATAGAAATGACTGTCTACTTCGCGAACGCTGCGATAATAGCGGAATTTCCAGTTTCCGTTTAATGTTTGAACATGCGGTGAGCGTCCGCGTTTTCCCGTTCGGGCTGTCATGGCGCTCTCATACGGAATATAGGAGGCGCGGGCCGGCAGCCGGCCGATGTGCAGACACGATAAATTTTCCCATTCACGGTTCAATTCCACCTATTTCACACTCCCCAAACGATTTGCTCTCATTATAGGGTTGAGATATAATCGGGCGGAAGCCACAAATCGGACAAACCACCAGACAAAATGGACAAAATGGAGGAACTCCCCATGGACCTGCTTCCGCTCAGAAGTAATTTAACCCCCTTACACAACGAGCTTCTGCCGCTATCCGTTTATACGGTGGGTACGGAAATTCAGCCGCCGCTCACCAGAATGAAGGGATATTCGGCACATCAGCTGTTCTTAACGATCTCTGGTACAGGGCAGTTTCGCCGGCTTTACGTTAACAAGAACAAATGGGACATTCTGCGCCCCGGCCAATTGCTCTACATCCCCGCCGGCTGTGCTCATGAATATATGCCCTACGGGGAGGGGCCTTGGTTTGTCGGGTATGTCACGTTGCTGGAAAACTTTGGCGAGGTGCTAAACCGATGGGGCTTTGGGGATGCCCCGCGGTTACTGCAGCTCTCAGACATTTCATTATTTACGGATCGCCTGCTTGCCATCTGGCAGCTGTCCGGTAACGAACATGACCCTTGGCGAACGACCGAGTTATTGTACTCGTTATTTCTAGCCATCCTCAAGGATACATCGGGACAAACGAGCCTAAAGTCGGATTCAGCCGTCCCATGGGTGCCGCCCGCTGCTCCCCCCGCCTCCTACCGAGCATCGGTTGTGGATGTTGCGGTTCGCTTTCTGCATGACCACTTAAATCGGCCGATTACCATCGCCGGACTGGCAGGTCACGTCGGCTACTCACAAAAGCAACTGACCCGGCTCTTCCGGCAAGCGATGGGGTTAACACCGCTGCAATACCTTCATCAGATACGGCTAAAAACAGCCCGGCATCTGCTCCTTGATCATCCCGACATGACGATTCGCCAAGCTGCGGCGTATGTCGGCCTGGAGCCGGTTTATTTCGCTCGGCTGTACAAGCGTGAGTTCGGCCGGCTGCCGTCGGAGGAGCTTCGCGGACGGGAAAGCAGCTGATGGTCGTAGGCTGATGACTGCTCCGAGCGCGACTCTTCCTATGGTGCGGAATGCAGCAAATACTGAGCGATGAATTCCGGCCACGCCGCACGCATTTCCGCGGACTCCATATGGCCGCCGCCGGTGATAACGGTTTGCCAATGGTTTGCCTTCCCGGCGGCGGCGTAGGCTTCACGTAAGCCTTGATCAAGCCGCTGCACCCCTTCAAACGGGCATAACCGGTCGTTGCGGCCAACCAAGCTGAGGCGGGGGCGGGGAACGATGAGCTTTTGAATATCGAGGGTCGTAAAACGCTTCAGCAGCCCAGGTACATAGTAATAAAACCCGTGATGTTCCAGACCGCGCCGCGCAATCAACGTTTCTGCATCAACCTGTCCGCAAAGGTCAATGACGACGCTTACCCGTTCATCAAGCGCCGCCAGCCACCACGCCATCAGCCCTCCCATAGACATACCGATCGTCCCGATACGCGTCGAATCAACGTCCTCCCGGGTGCACAGATAATCGATCAGCCGGTAATTATCGTAAATCATCATGCCCCATAACGATCGTCCGGTCCACAGCATTTCTTTAACCAGCTCGCCTTCACTCCTGCCGCTGCGTTCATGGAAGCCCCACATATCGATGCTGCATACCGCACAACCTAAGCCGGTCAGCACTTTGGCAAAAGACGGCTCTTGTAGATAACCGCTGCTGCGAATCAACTCATGGCGACCGTTCCCATAATTTCCGCCGTGGGAGTGATTAAACACAACCAGCGGGTAAGGACCTTCCTCCTCCTGCGGCTTAGCGAAAAAGGCCGGTACCGCCTCCAGCCCGTTTAAATCCAGCAGCAGAGTCTCCAGCACGTAGCCGTCAAACTCCTCCCGCTTTAATAACCCGGCGGAAACCGGCCTTCCAAAGGAAGGCAACTCCCCAAGCGTCTCCCATAGCTTTGATCGCTGCTCCTTCACGTGCATATCCGTTCATCCTCTCTGTTACAATTTACCGATAATTATAGCGCTTACAATCAATTTGGGGCAAATTTTATTTTCACGTGTGCATTGCTTGTTTTTCTTGACTTTTTTATATATTGGGGAATAGAATGAAAACGTGAAAAACAATGTGAATTGCTGCGGAAGTTGAGGATCTATGATTACGATTAAAGACATTGCCCGCGTGGCTGGTGTATCCCACACCACGGTATCCCGTGCATTAAACGGAAGCCCGCTGATTAAGCCGGAGACGCGGGCGAAAATTGAAAAAATCGCCGCCGAGATGAATTATGTTCCGAATGTCAGCGCCAAAAGTCTGGTGATGAAAAGGACGTACACGATCGGACTGTTCTTCTCCAGCATCGATCAAGGAACGTCCGCCAGCTTCCTCGTGGATGCGATCAAGGGCATTCATCATGCGCTGGATGAAAACTACAGTCTTACTGTGCACGGGATTGACGGCATCCGTCATTTGGAAGGCATTTCGCCGCACCGCTTCGACGGCATCCTGGTCATGAGCCAAAGTGACGCCGACAATGCGTTTATTTACCATGTGAAGCAGGCGGGCATCCCGCTTGTTGTCTTAAACCGCTATCTGGATGATCCCGGCATCGTGAACGTTGTTGCCAATGACCGGGAAGGTGTGCGGGAGGCGATCAACTATGCAATCGATCAAGGCCACCGGCGGCTGGCCATCATGGAAGGCAAAGCAGGCTTTCGGTCTGCGACAGAACGGAAGCAAGGCTTCCTGGAAAGCTTGCTTGCCCACGGTCTTGCCCTCCCTGCTGAATATCAAGTTGCCGGCGATTACAGCATCGATAGTGGGTACCTGATGATGAACGCGCTGCTGGATCTGAAGGAGCCGCCAACGTTGGTATTTTGCGCGAACGACGATATGGCGATCGGGGCGATGAACGCCTGCTTCGCCCGGGGGGTGAACGTGCCGAATCAGGTGTCGCTGATCGGGTTCGACGATATTGTGTTCGCTGGATACACCAACCCCGCCTTGACGACCATCCGTAAGCCGGTCGCCGATATCAGCGAACTGGGAACCCGCAAGCTGATCGAGCTAATGCAGCCTGCAGGTCCAGGGGCATCGGATCAGGAGCAACCAACTGAACCATCCAGCGAGACCTTGTTCGTCCCAACGACATTGGTGATTCGACAGTCTGTGGCCAAGATCTCCTGATCTAAACTGGAACAGTGAATCATGCTTACTGACTGTTAGTCATTACATTATAGGGTCGACTTCGACCCGCAATTAGCAAGCTTATTGGGTTAGTCCTGGCCCTGTTCGGCAAGCCAGGCAACTCACCCTACTCCTTAATGTTCACGTGTGCAAACAAGTGTGGTATCTCTTTATCTCCTCAGCATCTATACCAAGGAGGCGAAAAATATGGACACCCCGCAATATCCGCTCTTATCCCGAACCTTATTTCCCGATTTGCCTGCCTACCCGGAACGGATGATCCAGTTCGGCGAAGGAAACTTCCTGCGTGCCTTTACTGCCTGGCAGGTGCAGCAGATGAACAAGCAAGGCCGGTTTCAAGGTAACATCGTGATGATTAAGCCGCAGGGCAGCCCGGTATCTGAGCATTATGCGAAGCAGGATCATCTTTACACGGTACTCATTAACGGGATCGCCGACCAGCAAGTCATCAATGAACACGAGATCATTCACTCTGTCAGCCGATTGATCAGTCCGTACACCGAGTACGAACAATTTCTCGCCTTGGCGGAGCAAGATTCACTGGAATTCATCACCTCGAACACGACCGAGGCCGGCATCGCCTACAAGCCGGAGGATCGTCTCACGGACGCACCGCAGCAGAGCTTTCCCGGTAAGCTGACCGCCCTCCTCTACCGTCGCTATCAGCTGGGCAAAGCAGGATTTACGATCATCCCCTGCGAGCTGATTGACCGCAATGGCGAGAAGCTGCGCGAGATCGTCCTGCGCTACGCCGCTGAATGGGATCTTGGCGATGGGTTCATCCAATGGCTTGAACAGGAGAACACCTTTTGCTGCAGCCTCGTAGACCGGATCGTTCCCGGATATCCGCAGCAGCAAGCAGAGCAACTGGCGCAAGAGCTCGGTTATCAAGACCTTTTGATGGTAACCGCCGAGCCTTACCTGCTGTGGGTGATTGAAGGCCCAGCCTGGCTGCCTGAACGGCTGCCATTAACCGAAGCGGGGTTAAACGTCATCTTTACCGAAGACCTGCGTCCGTACCGCGAGCAGAAGGTTCATCTGTTAAACGGCCCCCACACGGCCATGGCCGCGTTGGGCTTGCTTGCCGGGCTAACAACGGTCGAAGATGTGATGAACGACGAGGATCTCTCTGTGTTCGTCAAGGAACTGATGGAGCAGGAGATCGTTCCGATGCTTGATCTGCCTAGAGCCGGACTGCTGTCTTATGCCGAGGCTGTTCGCGAGCGCTTCATGAACCCGTTTATCCGCCACGAGCTGGCTTCGATTTCGCTAAACAGCATCGCCAAGTTCCAAACCCGGCTGCTGCCTGTGCTCCTGCGCTACCAGCGGGAACGGGGCGAGCTGCCAAAGCGAATCACGCTGGCCTTCGCCGCCTTGCTGGTTGGTTATCGGGGGGATCGGCTTGCGCGAAAGGACAGTCCGGAGGTGCTGACCCTTTTTGATCAAGCTTGGTCACAACCCGTTGAAGCGATCCCGGTCCTGTTACGGGAAACGAAGCTGTGGGGGCAGGATTTATCCAGCGTTCCCGAACTGGCGAGAACCCTGGAGCAATATGTGCGGAAGCTGGACGCTTTTGGCGCCCGAGCGACATTACAATGGTTGGGAGGCGGCAGCTTATGCGACGATTAATGAAAATGAACCCGCGTGACAATGTAGCGGTAGCGTTACGGCCAATCACAGCCGGTGAAGAGCTCCAGGTTAACGAAGAGTCTGTTCGTGCATTGCAGGACATTCCTCAAGGCCATAAAATCGCACTCACCGCCATCCCCGCCGGTTCGTCCGTTACAAAATACGGCTACCCAATTGGCCATGCGGTCACCGCGATCGCTCCTGGCGAGTGGGTGCATACGCATAACATCAGAACCAACCTCGCCGGCGAGGAGCAATACACGTATCAACCGAACCTGCACCCCGTCATTTATCCGAAGCGTTCCTTGACCTTTCAAGGATACCGGCGGGCCAATGGAAAAACCGGCATACGCAACGATCTGTACATCGTGCCCACGGTCGGCTGCGTGAACGGAATCGCGGAGCAAATGATCCGCGCCTTTAAAGCGGAGCACCCGGATCTTGGTCCCTTCGATAACATTACCGTGCTGAGTCACCCCTATGGCTGCTCGCAGCTTGGGGAAGACCATCTCATGACGCGCAGCATTCTCGCTGATGCCGTGCTTCACCCCAATGCAGGCGGCGTTCTCGTCTTTGGTCTAGGCTGCGAAAATAACGTCATTTCCGAGTTCCGGGAGCGGCTGGGCCATTACGATGAGCAACGCGTCAAATTTCTGGTGGCCCAGGAGGTCGAGGATGAGCTGGAGGCCGGTCTGGCACTGCTGGAGGAGCTGGTTGAAGCGGCGCGCAACGATCGCAGAGAGCCGGTGCCGCTCAGCGAGCTGAACGTTGGGCTCAAGTGCGGCGGATCGGACGGCTTCTCCGGCATTACGGCCAACCCGCTGCTTGGCGCTTTTTCCGATTTTCTCATCTCCCAGGGCGGCTCTACAATTCTAACCGAGGTCCCCGAAATGTTTGGAGCTGAACAGATGCTGATGGCCCGCGCGGAAAGTCCAGAGGTGTTCGAGCAAATTGTTGCACTTATCAACGATTTTAAGCAATATTTCTTATCCTACGGTGAACCGGTCTACGAAAACCCCTCGCCCGGCAATAAGGCCGGCGGAATCAGTACACTGGAGGACAAATCGCTGGGCTGCACGCAAAAGGCCGGGACCGCCCCGGTGGTCGACGTCCTGAAATACGGTGAGAAGCTGCGCAAGAAAGGCCTCAGCCTGCTGCAGGCACCAGGGAACGACCTGGTTGCCTCCTCTGCGCTCGCCGCCGCCGACTGCCAGCTCGTTCTCTTTACGACTGGCCGCGGGACACCGTTTGGCAGCTTCGTTCCCACCGTCAAAGTGGCTACGAACAACGAGCTGTTCGCCAAGAAGAAGCACTGGATGGACTTCAACGCCGGCATCTTGTTGGATACGCCGATGGAAGAAGTGCTGGAGCAGTTTATTCAATACGTCATTGCAGTAGCCAGCGGTCAACCGACTCGGAACGAGCAGAACGAGGTCCGCGAACTGGCAATTTTCAAAACGGGAGTCACCTTATAAACGGATCGCGCCCAAATCACACCAAAAAGCCATTGCCCGGACGATAACGTCCAGGCAATGGCTTAGCTTTTCTAAGATGGCGATACCGTCTCTTCATGGTGGCGACGATGCCGCGCTTGACGGACGGTAAACAGCAGAAGAACCAAGGAGCCGAACACCAATGCGAGACAAAGGACGAATACCATCCGATATCCGTCTACGCCGGCCAGGAGGGCTCCGCCTGCCGCTGTGCCAAACATCATGCCCAGGTTCCGCGACAACGCGAGTAAACTGCTGATTAACCCCAAGTGGCTTGGATCCACGCGGCCCATCACCAGGCTCGTATTTGGCGAAGTGATCATCCCCATGGATGCCCCCAGCAAGACAATCAAGGTAATGAGCAGAAACATCGGATAGGAGGAGGAAAGAAACCCTAAAGCCAATAACGTTCCCGACATCGCGAGCAATCCCGCCGTCAACAACGGCAAGGAACCGTGCTTGTCCGATAAACTGCCGAATAACGGGGAAGCGACGATCAAAGCCAGCGGATACCCCATCATGATCAATCCGGCCATTGCCGGCGGGGCGTCTAACTCGTGGCGAAGATAAACCGGCAATACAAGTTGCGACGAAAATGCGGCCATATACGTAACGATGGTGATCCATAGCCCGGTATTTGTCGCAGCATCGCTGAGCAGCTTGAGATCGATGAAGGGGGAGCCGCTGGTGGAAAGACTCCACATTACAAATCCAGCGGCACAACCCGCAAACAAGAGCAACAACACGACCACAGCCAGGGATCCCCATCCCCATTCCGAGCCTAGATGAATCGCTGTGACCAGGCCGGTTAACGAAATCCCAAACAACAGCGCTCCAGTTACATCGATGTGCCCTTGCTCCTCCGGCTGATCCTTCGGAATAAACCGCTGGGCCATGATCCATGCTGCCAAGGCAGTGACGGCCAGCAACCAGAAGCACGCCTCCCAAGAGATCCATTGAATCAGCACCCCTCCGAGACTGGGGCCAATCATCGAACCGGCGGCCACGAAGGTGCTGATCATCCCTAGGGCTCTCCCCCTCTTTTCGGGAGGAAACAGAGAAACGATCAGCGCCATGTTGGTCGCCTGATACATCGAGGCGCCAACGCCTTGTACGATCCGGAAGGCAATCAGCCAGCCCAGAGACGGGGCAAGCGCGCAGCCAAGCGCTCCTAACGCAAAGCCGAGGTAACCCAGATTATGCACGGACCGCCGCCCCCGGATATCCCCGAGTTTCCCCATCACCGGCAGGAGGACGGAAATGACCAGCAAATAAGCCGTAACCACCCATTGCGCAGAGGCAAGGCCGATCTGATAATCTCTAGCGATATCCACCAGCGCGATGTTGAACATGCCGGCGGAACAGTTCGATAAGAAGGCTCCCGTACAAATAATATATTGAACCAGTGTACGGGTTTTGCCGTTCATGCCCATACCTGCACCTGCTTTACACTTGTGTCATCGTCATCGGGTTCACGGTCGTTTTCCCGGCCCGTTCCCACAAGGAAATCACTTCGCGGGTGTCCGTGACTTCACCGAAATATCCTTCAATATTTTTTATCGTCATTTCATGAGCCTGGGTTGAATAAGAGGCGCAGGCATCGCGAAGCAGCACGATGTGATAGTCCAGCATAAAACCGTCCCGAGCCGTCGATTCCACGCACACATTGGTGCTGACACCGGTCATGATCAACGTTTCGATCTTCTGGCTCCGCAGGATGGAATCGAGTCGAGTATTCACAAAAGCGCTGTAACGGTGTTTGTTCACGACGACCTCACCCGGCTCGGGCGCAACTTCGTAGAAATCCGCCCCCCAGCTGCCCTTCCGACATACCGCCATCGATCGTCCGTTCGATCGTTCCCTCCAAGCTTCGGAATCGGTCGCTTCTTCATGAAAGGTCTGGATAAAAATCACCGGCACCTCAAACACTCTGGCTGCTGCCAACAGGCGATGTAAATTGGGCATCATATCGGCTACGGCACCTATGTCATTCCCCGCTTGAGCTAAAGCCCCCTCCGGGTGACAGTAATCATTCTGTACATCGACCACCACGATGGCTGTCCGGCTGTTCATTAGCTTCTGTTCTAAATTCACCTTGCTTCACCTTCCCTTTCCTTACTTGGATGAATTAACGAACTGCATATCTACCAATTGATCATAGGAATAATCGCCCGTATAAATCCCGGTTTTGATCAGCACATCCATGTCTTGTTTCACAGCGGCTCCCGTAATGAACCCATCCCTGCTCCATAGATTGTCCGCATAGGCGCGGTCAAGGGAGGCCTGAATCGCATCATCGGATAACGTAGGGAACTCAGCTTTCATGTTTTTCATCGCCAGTTCTTTGTCCTCTTGTACTGCCTTCAGCGCCTCGATAATTGCATCGGTGAACAACTGCACCGTTTCCGGATCTTTCTCGATCGTCGATTTCTTAACACTAAGCACAGAGTAAGAGAAATCGCCGAAATCATGGAACTTATAAAATGGTTCGCCCCAGACATCCTTAGAAATCCCGTCGCTAATTTGCGGCTCCGCGCCATTGCCGATATCCGCCGCTCCTTGCTGCACCATCGTCACGACAGTGGAGGCATCCGCCGGCTCCAGCAGCGTGACATCTTTCTCTGGATCCAGCCCCAAGTAGATGAGCAAATAACGGATCAGCAAATTGGGAGTACCGCCATGACGTCCGGCATTGATCTTCTTCCCTTTAAAGAACTCTTTCAAATCCGCCTCTGAATTCCCGGCCGGAGCCAGCCCTTTTTTGGCCACCAAGTAGACGTTGGCTCGGTTCACGACGTTGACGATTGACACGATGGGATCGGAGTTCTTCTTGTTCGCCAGTGCGTTGGACTCCGTTCCGCCGATGACGCCCCATGCATCTCCACTAACCACCGCGGTGACATGTGCTCCGCCAGCTGCCTGAATCACCTCCACATCCAGTCCCCGCTTCTTGAAGTAACCTTCCCGTTGAGCCAAATAGAGAGGTAGATATCCGGTGGAATGAACGGGTTCGGCGATAACGATTTTTTTGAGTTCCGTGCTCCCCTCCGCTGCTTCCGCGGTGGACTCGCTTTTTCCTCCGCATCCCGCAAGTAAGCTGGCCGTCAAAGCCAATCCCAATAATAACGGTAACAGTCTGCTCTTCTTCATCCAACTTCCCCCTCATGAACATTTTCTGATTCCGGATGACTGACAAGGTCCTCTTTATTTAACGCCGAACCCTTTGGACAACCCTCTTTCCAACAGCACGACGCCCCAATACATGGCCATAGAGAGCACCGACAACACCACCACGCCAACCCATACGAGATTGATGTCAAGAATCGTCCCCGCATACATGATCATGCGTCCAACACCTTGGCTGGAGGCGATAAATTCGCCGACGATGGCCCCGGCAAGCGCAAGGGCAATGTTGATGCGCAAACTGCTGATGATCCAGGGCATCGACCACGGAATGACGACTTTGGTAAAGACCTGCCAGCGTTTGGCCCCCAGCGAATACATCAACTTCTCCATATCTGGGTCTACGCTTTTCACCCCGCTGTAGGCGGACAAAGCAGATACCACAACCGTCATGGAAAAAGCCAGCGCCACCTTGGAGAAGAAGCCGATTCCCAGCAAAATGACGAGGACAGGCGCCAGAGCCAGCTTGGGCATTGCATTTAAAATGATTAAGTAAGGTTCGCTAATGCCGGCATAGCTGCGTGACCACCAGAAGGACAGGCCCAGCAAAGCTCCGCATAACGTGCCAAACACAAAGCCCAGTAAGGTTGAGCCTGATGTATAGGCGATATCGCCTAACAGGCCGCCCTCCGCCACTTGCAGCCAAGTCGTTTGCCATATCGCGCTTGGGCTGCTCCAATAATAAGAATCCAACCAGCCGATCCGGGTAAATACCTCCCAGATAATGAACAGCAGAACCCCTACGGCCACCCTTCCCCAGCCGATTCTGCGAGCTTTCTTCCGCTCCGCCGCCTCTTCGTCATAAATCAGCGGTGCGGATTTTGTAGCGGACGGGGTTTTTAGCTTTTTTTCAGCTGCCGGCACCACCGCATCCGTGGACAGAGAATGAATCACAAAAGTCGATTTCCGCACAGTTTCTTCCACACTTCATCCCTCCTAGATCGTTTTTTATCCCAACGGTCAAAGCGCGAGTTCTTCCTCGGCATGTCCCGCTGATAACTGGTCAAGCAAGAGATGTTTCAATTCCATAAAATCCGGAGACGTCATATCCTCCGTTTTACGCGGGCGCTCCATCGTGACCGTGATTTTCGTTTTGACCCGGCCCGGCCGTGAAGAGAAGACATAAATATCGTCGGATAAGTAAATCGCCTCATCGATGTCATGGGTGACGAACAGCACCGTTTTTCCAAAGTCGGTCCAAATTTGCAACAGCCAATTTTGCATCGTAAGCCGGGTCTGGGCATCCAGCGCGCCAAACGGCTCGTCCAGCAAGATGATGTCGCGATCGTAAAGCAGCGTTCTCAGCAGCGCAGCCCGTTGTCGCATGCCTCCCGACAATTCCTTGGGATAATGCTTGTCAAAGCCTTTGAGTCCATACTTCTCCATCAGGGGCAACGCTCGATCCACCGCTTCCTTTCTAGGGACGCCGCGAATTTCCATCCCCAGAATGATGTTGTCCAGAATCGTCCGCCACGGCAGCAGCATATCCTTTTGCAGCATGTAACCAACATATCCCGTCTTTCCCACGATGTTCTCCCCGTCCGCAAGCACCTCTCCGGTAGAGGGGGGAATGAGTCCGGCAATGATGTTGAACAAGGTCGACTTGCCGCAGCCGCTTGGGCCAATGATGCTGACGAACCTTCCCGCTTCAATCTTCAGGCTCGTTTCTTGCATGGCCGGGATATCTCGGCCGTTCCGGCGAAACCATTTACTGACTCCGTTAATCTCGATTTTGGGCTGCATGCTCCAACGCCTCCACTCCTTGAAATTTTCGTGTGTAGATATAAAAAAATCGCCAGTTAAAACCCATAGCGCCCCCTAACAAATAGCGCTGCGAGTCCAAACTGACGATTAGCCGGCTCTTTCGATTAGCGAAGTTCCGACAACTCCTTCAGATAATCCTCCACGTCGCGATCCAAGACAACGATCGTACCGGAAAATTCGGTCTCTGCATCGTAATCTTTGAGTATGGCGACGATATTCAGTTGAAATTGACGTTCGAGGGCTGCCTTAATCTCCCGCTTGAACACTTGAAATAACAAGTAATCCAGCTGCCTTGTGGACTGAGGATAAGCCTCATCCAATAGCTTTAAGACCGGCACTCGCCCGTTCAAAGAAATAATCACAATTTTGTTGCCGACGAAATCGACCTTTTGCTGTTTTACACCCACGTTAAAGATTTGCTTATTGATCGCGTTGTAAATCCTCAAAATGTCCTGCTTCCATTCGCCAGCAGTCAAGTTGGCCATACCTCACACCCTCCTTCATGTCAGGTATTCTATCATAACTCTGGGGTGTGATTAATGAAACTCTCATTCTTGTGATTTATTATAGGCGTTTAAAAGGGATTGTCAATACGTTTACGTCAAAAAAAATAACATCCATCCACTTGGATGTGATGTTATTTTACATGAAGGCTATATTTAAATGTATGGCATAGGATGAAATGTGTCAAATTACCCGGTGAGCAAAGCCAACCTGTCAATTTGCTGGTACAACCGCTCCGCTTCGTCTGCCAAGCTGGGTTGATTCAGCCGAATTGACATCGCAAGCAGCCGGTCAGCTTTCTGCTTGAGCTGCTTAATCTCCATCATGACCGCTTCTTGATCCATCCCCGGAAAACGTTTCACGAGCGTTACTCCTTTCACCACATTTTCAAAAAACATCCATATCCCCTTTCTCCAATTTACTCCAATTTGCAGTAGTGGCCATTTCACAGAGTTTTGAAATAGGGGGTATTTTTTCGCAAACTTGATCTGAATCAAGTAGAAAGAAGAAGCTCGATGCTAACATAGGAGACAAGGATCAGGAGTCCCGGCGATCAAGCCGGAGTATTCCAGCCAAAGGATCCGGTCCACCAGGCCGGAATAAGGAGGATATCAGGAAAATGGAAAAATTATCAATAGCTCAACTTCAGGACTTCCAAGCGGATAAATTCACCAAACGGATAGCCTACAAAAAAGGGGAAAGCGTCGTGTTTGTGCTAAACTTTATGCCGGGCCAAGAGCTGCCAACCCACACCCATCCGAATACAGACGTGTTTATTCTCGCCTTGCAAGGTCACGGGACGATTACGGTGGATGGAGCAACCTCTCCGCTCAATCAAGGTGAAGTCCTGCATTTGGAAGGAGCGGAAGCCTTCTCCTACCGGAATGACGGAACCAAGCCCGCCAGCTTGTACGTTTTCTTAACCAAAGTTCCTGCACCAGAGTACGCACAGAACATTTAAGATACGAATTCTAATCGCAAAAAAACAGACCGAAGGCTGAATCTCCCCTCCGCCCCGGTCTGTTTTTTATTACTTCTTGATCAAGTCTCCCAGCGAAACGGCAGTTCCCTTGGAGACATTGCCAGAAGCATCAACGGCTTGGAATTGGACCGTATAGTTTTTGGGATTGTTTACGTTCGGCAACACCGCGGTCTGGACACCGCGCGCCACCTCCAATGTATTGCCGATTAGCTTCTTGTTTTTGAGCAAACGAATCTGCACCTTCACAGCATCCACATCGTACGGACCGTCCCAAGTTAACCGAATCTGTCCATTTTCTCGAACCGCACGTACATGCTCAACCTCTCCTGGAGGAGTGTGGTCCCGAGGCGGCTCAGGTGTAACAGGCGGTGCCGTAAATACGTCCGGGTCACCAAACGTAAATTTATCCAGGTTAAACAACCAATCCGATCCCTTAAAGAGCAGGAACACGATATGCTTGCCGCGAACCGAAGCCGTGAGTTCCGCCGAGAACACCTTAAACTCCTGCCAGCCGCCGGTCCCTGTGACCTGCACCTCCGCAATTACAGGGCCGCTTGGGCTGTCCAGCCGCACCTCAATCGTCCCACCGGCGGTATCGCTCGCCGCATTGACATGGAATTGCCCCGCTGCGCCGCCTTCGCCAAAATCAATGTAGTTGTACATGGCATAAGGCTGGTTCGGGCCGTACATTCCAGCGAGATACGTCTGTCCTCCGCCCTGCTCTGTGCCAAACCCTGAGCCAAGGGTATAACTCTCCGCTTCGATTTTGCCGTAAGCGTCTTGAGCCCGGCCTTTGACGGTCGTGAAGCTGAACCAGTCGAGATTACATGGATAATCGCTGCCGTCTGTGCCATGGAACACCAGATAGACGTCATGGATGCCCCTCGCAGCCGAATCATCGATCGTGGACATTACGTCGATCCACGTTGACCAATCGCCTGCCGCCGGAATCTCAAGGGCGGCGATGGTCGGCCCGTTCAAGCTGTCCAGCTTCACCTCGATCGTTCCTCCGCGGTTTCCACTTGCCACATGCGCCGTGATCCCGGCCGCACCGCTGCCGAAATCGATGCCTTCATACCGAACGTACGCGCCGTTCGTGATCCCCTCCAGGAAGCCGTATTCGCTGTTTCGGCTCACCCCGTTTCCGTCATCGAAATCGCCGGCCTTCCGCTTCGCATAGGCATCGGTTTTCGTCGGATCGGTCTCCGTAAACCGGAACCAGTTCAAATTAAACAGATAATCATCATTTGCTTTGACAAAAGTGAGATAGACATCATGCTTGCCAGTCACGGCCACCGGCTGACCTTGTTCATCCTTGAGCACGGCCACCGCATCGATAAACTGGTTCCAGCTGCCTGTGCCCTCAACCCGAACGGTACCGATTTTAGGTCCGTTCTCCTTATCCAGCCGGATTTCGATGCTTCCGCCAGACGTGGCGCTGGCAGCCCTAGCAATGAAGCCAACGGCTCCCTTCGACCCGAAGTCGACATTTTTGTAGACAGCGGTATGTCCGTGCTGGATCCCGCCCAGCTGCAACGTGCCTTCTGCACTGCCCTCGAGCACGAAGCCTTGGCCGATGTTGTATTTTTCCGCCTCGATCCGTTGATTGGCCGGCTTCACCGGATATACCGGAACTGTCACCGGTTTTGGCTGCACGACCGTCACAGCCTGAACGGCGCTGGAGGCTGACCAGGACTCATAGGTGCCGGACAACAGCTGTCCGATCCAGTTGCCGTCGACGAGCCCCTCTGCGTTCCGATGGCTCCAGGCCATCGCCGCATTAAAAGCGAGCCAATCGTCGAACTTCCGCTCGAACTCACGATGCGCCTTGGACTTACTGCCGTCCACTGCTTTTTGCAGGTAAGCCAAATTGCGCAGCAGAATCGTTTTGCCGCCCTTCAGATCTCCATGCGGCCCCTCGTAACCGAGCAGTCCGTTCGGTTCTGTCTGATGAGCCATCGTAAATTGGGCAGCCTTGATCGCATCCTCCAGATACACCTTGTCGCCTGTTACACGATGCAGTCCGACAGCTGCGCCAATAAACGTTCCTTGATTATAATGCGTTGCATCCGGCACAGGTCCTTGGTCCATCTCGATCCGGTCGAATACCTTGCCGTTTCCGTCCGTCAGCATCGTTTTGCCCCATCGATATATCCGGGTTGCCGCCTCCAAATAGTGCGGGTCATCCGTGATTTCATACAGGAACACTGCCGCTTCGGCCGCCGGGAAGTTGATACAAGCATTTTTCGTGACATGCTCGCTGTTCAACCACCAGATGCCGCCGCCAGCAAACTCATCATCCCATTGGGTGTCGTAGACGAAATCGAAGTAATACTTCGCTTTATTCAGATACCGGACTTCCCCGGTGATTTGATACGCTCTGGCACTGGCCATCGCCCACCACATAATGTCATCGTTAAACGGATTGTTCGTCCAATCCTCGCCATACTTCAGGACCGCTCCATCGAAAATATCGTCGATCTGGGCCCGCAGCTGCGCCTTTAACTCCCGATCCGATGTACGAAGGTAAGCGTCCATGACCATTTCCCACAGCTCGGCTTCCACCCAGAAGCCCTGGTAGTTAGAGCCGCGATTGGAATCGGCCCAGAACAATTTAGCCTGCGGATCCCAGAACTTGGCGTTAAATGCCCGGATCGCCGCATCCGCATCCTTGGAAGTCCAACTGGCCGCATGGGCCTCCGAAGCGTTTGCTCCGGTAAGCAGCGAAATCGAGAGTGCCATCGTTAACGTGAGTGCAAGTAATTTCGATAACGTTCCATTCCCCGGATTCCGTTTCACGGCAAAACCTCCATTTTCGGAAATGTTTTCTTACCCGAAAGCTAGCGCATGGCAATTTCCAAACCACATAAACTGAGCACAAATTCGACAAACATGGCATTAGACCAAGAGAACCATTCCCGCGTATACTCCGATGGATTATCCTTGTGGAACCCTTCATGTACCAAATTCGTTCCCGCATCGGTCCGCTCGAACATATCCAGAATCTCCAGCTTTTCCGCTTCCTCCAGCGCAGTGATCCCTTGAATGGATAAGGCGATGTGCCAAATGTAGTCCGGCGGCGTGTGCGGGCTGCCGATGCCTTTGGCATACGTTCCTTCATAGTAATAGGGGTTGCGGCGGCTCAGAATCATCCGACGCGTGTTGAGATAGATCGGATCGTCTTTGCTGCAGTAATCGAGATAAGGCAGCGACAGCAGGCTCGGCACGTTGGCATCATCCATCAGATTCACGCCGCCCAGGCCGTCTACCTCGTACGCATACACCTTCCCAAACTCCGCATCCTCAATAATGGCGTATTTTTCGATCCCTTGCCGAATGTCGTCCCGCAGCGCACGCACCTCACCCGCGAAAGCGTCATCCCCGTAAAACTTCTCATTGATCTCCAACAAATACCCCAGCACCACAATGGCAAAAAGGTTCGACGGAACGAGATACCCGTATTTGCAGGCATCGTCACTCGGGCGGAAGCCCGACCAGGTCATCCCCGTGTAGCCAACCGGTCCTGGAAGCCGATCGGTTTCCCCGCTGTTTTCCCGGACGAACGTGTATGTTGACAGTTCCTCATGCCGCTGCTCGGTCCGCCACGTTTGCAGAATCAGTTCCGCCGCTTGCTTAAATTCCGGCGTGAAGTGGCGAGTTTCTCCGGTATTTTTCCAATAAAGGTAGGCGAGCTGCAGGGGATAACATAACGAATCCACCTCATATTTCCGTTCCCAAATCCATCCGGACATCTCGGTCAAATCTGTCTGATGACCGCGGAAATTCTCAAATTCGTTAAACGCGTTAGCATAGGGATCGCGCAGGATCGATTGGTATTGCGTTCTCAGCACGCCCTCGATAATCTCGCGCAAGCCAGCATCCTGCGCCGCCGGGATGAGATACGGCCGAAGCTGATTCACGGAATCGCGCAGCCACATGGCCGGGATATCGCCGGTCAGCATAAACACCGTGCCGTCATCGTGGCGATGGATGGTGGTCTCCAGCGTATTTTCATAACACCGTTTGAACATCTCGACGATTTTCGGGCGATGCTTCATTTTGGTCTCCACCAAGGCAATAATGTCGGATTGAGTTAGTTGCTCAGTCATGGTTAATCTCCTCCGTGTTGTCTCGTAGTCGTTGTGCTTGTGATGCAGGTTGTGCTCGTTGTGCTCGTTATGGTCACATACGTTCGCTTTCGGTGGTTCGGTTGTACATGTTCCTCACTTGCGCGCCTCCAGCCGGGCCGCCGCTTCCAGCAGCATCAATCCGCTCAACTGGACGCTGAGCTGAACCGGCAAGGTCGGCTGCTCCTTCCAGGAAGGGGCGCAGAGCATCGGGCTCTCAAATAGCCCGCTGGATCGAAGTGTCTCCGCATTGGCAAAAATAACCTCCCGCACGTGCGGACACGCTGGATCGACCTCCAGAAGTCGGTCGAGATAGCGAATGAGGATCCCTTTGAATAACCCGGTATCGTCGATGCCTTCCTCCGGAAGCAACCAAGTGCCGGGCTCGCACAGCTCCTCGAAGCAGGCGGCCGCAGTACGCCGGGCATCCTCTAGGTAGGCTGATTCGCCGGTATAGAAGTATAATTCAACTCCCGCGCCAATGAAGACGCCTTGGCAATACGTGAATCGCCAGTCTTTATCAATCGCACCGTCCCCCGTACGGTTCATGCCATCCCAAACAAAGCCCGTTGCGGGGTCAACCAGATTGGCTTTATTCCAATCGTAAATTCGTTTCGCCCAAGCGAGATCTTCGGGCCGACCGAATATGCCATAAAGCCGGGCAGCAAGAATTGCTGCGGGGGCGTTGGCCGGGGTGTTTTTGTAATCCAACTGATCCTTCTTCCATGCCATCCCGCCGCCGCAATACTCATTCCAAGCCGTTTGGATGTCCGCCCATAACTCTTGAACCTTCTCCTCATAGCACGCCTCACCGGTCGCCCGGTAAGCCCGCAGCAGGGCCAGTGCCGTCCATTCCATGTCGTCATAATAATTGTGCGTGAACGTCCCGCCGTTATAACGCTCCAGACTGCGGCAGAACTGACGCATCCGATCCGGCAGCGCCGGGTCGCCGGTCCGCTCATAGGCGTCCACCAGCACATCGAGGACATGGGCTTGCCACCAGTAGTAGAAATTTTCGCCGACCCGTCCCGCCGAACGCGGATACCACTGGTCCAGGATGCCGGTCTGCTCATTCCCGTAACAGGCGAACAGATCGCGGTGCATGCGTTCCGCCAGTTGGGCCCAACCTAGCTCACAGCGGTCCATCACGGCGTCTCCCCTTGGGGGGCAGCCTCCGAAGTTTGCCTTGGGGCTGATTGATCCTGAGCCGCCTTCGGCTTAAGCGCTGCTGCCGCCTCCATCAGCATCACGCCGCTCAGCTGCGAGCTGAGGGATACGGCTATATCTGGCTTAGGAGCCTGGCTCCAATCCGTGCCAAACCGCGGTTGCTGCGGATCGGCGGCCAGGTGGCTCCAGGTACGTTCCGCCTGAAGGGCGACGTACTCGGCAACCTCAGGATGGTCTGGAGCCGCTTGTGCCAACTGCACCAAGTAGCGGATCAGGATGCCTTTGAACAGTCCGGCATCGCCATCCCCTTCCTCCGGCAGTAGACCGGTCTTTCTGGAGGTGAACTCCTGGAGGACGACGCGGAACGTGCGAAGCGCCGCCTCCAAGTAAGCCGCATCACCGCTTACCCGGTACATCTCCACCGAAGCTCCAATAAAGACGCCCTGGCAATACGTAAACCGCCAATCCTTATCGATGGTGCCATCCCCGGTACGGTTCATCCCATCCCACACCAGGCCGGTGACCGGGTCGATCAGGTTCGCCGCCTGCCACTCGTAGATCCGTTGTGCCCAAGCCCAATCGTTTGGATCGCCAAACGCTTGGTACAACCGGGCTGCCAGAATCACGGCGGGAGCATTGGCTGGGGTGTTTTTATAGTCGAGCTGTGATTTCTGCCAAGCGATCCCGCCGCCCATGTGCTCGTTCCAGCCGGTTTGAATGTCCTGCCACAGCAGTTGGACGGCCTCCTTGTAACGCGGTTCACCTGTGGTCTGATAGGCGCGCAGCCAAGCGAGCGCCATCCACTCCATATCGTCGTACAGCTCATTGGGCCAAGCGCCTCCGTTACGCTGAAGCAGACCATCATACAGCTGCTCCAGCCGCTGAACATACCGCCGCTCCCCTGTGCGCCGCAGTCCGTCAACTAGTACATCCACCGCATGCGCCATCCACCAATAATGGAAAATCTCATTGCAGGTTCCATTTTCGCAGGGCGTTTGAATATTGTACATCCGAATTTTTTCGTTCCAGAATAATGCATCCAATGCCGTCTGAGCCAGGTCGGCCCGTTGCTGCCGGATTTCCGTCTCTTTCATGGTCGTCGTCATATGAGCTCTCCCCTCTGTCCTATCCCTTGATTCCACTAAACGCGATCCCCTGAATAAAATACCGCTGCAGCAGCAGGAACAGCACCAGGATCGGCAGAATGGCCACCAGCGCCCCCGCCATCATCGGCCCATAATCCGTCTGATAGTTGTACGAAAAAGCCTGCAGCCCCATCTGAATCGTCGCCTTCGCCGGATCGTTCAGGACGATCATCGGCCAGAGGAAGCCGTTCCAACCGGCCTGGAACGTAAAGATTCCGAGCGTCGCCAGCGCCGGCTTGGTCAGCGGCAAGTAAATGCGCCAGAAGATTTTGAATTCGCCGCAGCCTTCGATCCGCGCCATCTCCATCATGTCATTGGGCAGGGTCAGAAAGAACTGCCGCATGAAAAAGACCGCAAACGTCCCGGAAGCCCCCGGCAAAATAATGCCCCAAAACGAGTTCATCAGCCCGTACCCTCCGCTGCCGAACAGGTCATTGCCGCCTGCCAGCGGGATATGGCGCAGCACGTAGACGCTGGGGATCATTGTCACGATCCCCGGCACCATCATGGAGACCAGCAGAATGCGAAAGAATGGCTGGTTCATCCGGAATTTCAGCTTGGCAAACGCATAACCGCTCAGCGAACCGAAGAACAAGTTACATAACACCCCGGCCGCCGCAAGAATAAAGGAATTCCAGAAATAAAGACCAAAAGGCACGGTCGTAAACGCGTTGTAATAATGCTCGAATGTCAGGTTCGTCGTAAACCATTTAATCGGCAAAGTGAACATGTCTTCATCATGTTTAAATGAGGTCAGCACGCTCCAATAAAAGGGCAAAAACATGATGACCGCAATGATACCGCCAACCGTATAAAACAACACATTCGCGATTCGGTTCTGCGTGGATACACCGATTTGCGGACCTCGTGTACGGACGCCTGGTTTTATCGTCTCTGGATTTGTCATACGATCGGCTCCTCCGCTTTGGTGATTTTCATGCTGATGATGGAAAATACGAGAATCGCCATCGCCAGCACAAACGCCTGCGCTGAGGCATACCCCATCTGCAATTGGTTAAAGCCCTGCTGATAGATCAGGTAGACCGGAGTTTTCGTGACGTTCGCCGGTCCGCCCTGCGTCAAGACAAACGCCTGGTCGAACAACTGCAAGGCGCCGATGATGGACATGACGCTGACGAGGAACGTCGTCGGACGAAGCTGCGGCCAAGTGATGTAGCGGAAGCAAGCGAACCGCGACGCCCCGTCCAGCCGGGCGGATTCGTACAGATAGTCCGGCACGCCTTGAAGGCCGGCTAAATAGATGATCATATTGGAGCCAACCGACTGCCAAAGCGTCATGACGATGATCGATAACATCGCTGTCTCCGTCTGCGACACCCAGGCCGGGCCGGTGATGCCAAAATAAGCAAGCAGCCCGTTGATCAACCCGTATTCGGGATGCAGCATCCAGATCCATACCGTGGCCGCGGCGACGGCCGAGGTCAAGGTCGGCAGGTAGTAAAACGTGCGGAACAGCTTGACCCCGCGTATCTTTTTGTTCAGCAGCATCGCAAACAGCAAGGAAATCAATAAGTTCAGCGGTACAAAAACAATCGCATAATAGAACACGTTGATGAAAGTCTGCCAAAGCAGCGCATCGTCGATCAGGCGGCGGTAATTGTCCAATCCTACCCAATCGTTGCTGCTCAGCACGTCATAGTTGGTGAAGCTGAGGTACAGGGCCATCACGACGGGGATGACCATGAATACGGCAAATAGCAGCATGGTTGGTGTTATGAACAGATAGGCCATTCGAGCCTGATGCCGTCCAAGCTTATTGATGGATGCCATTCTTCGCTCCCCTTTCAGAGGCCGATTTTTACTTCACGACAGCATTTTCCTCTAGCAGTTTGTCGCCTTGCTCTTGGGCTTTTTTCAGCGTATCGTCGATCGATTGCTTGTTCTGGAGCAGCAGTTGAAGGTTCGGAATAAGCGCGTTCTCTTCCATGACAGAATATCCCGGATGGGTCGGCCGCGTTTTGGCAAATTCCAACGTCTCCGTAAACGGCTTCCACAATGGATCTTCAGTAAAGAATGCATCCTCCAGCGCCGGTTTAAAGCCCGGCATGTTCAAGCTCGTTTTTGCCCACAGCAAGGCGTTGTCCTTGTTCGCTGTCCACCATTTGATGAACTCCCACGCCTCATCCGGATGCTTGGAGCCTTGCGGGATGACAAGCCCGAAGCCGCCCATCACGCTGCCTTTGTCCCCATTCGGACCGGCTGGCGGCGGTACGATGCCGTAATCCAGATCCTTACCATATTTGTTGTACGTGCTCATCATCCAAGGTCCGGTGTACAGCATCGCTACTTTCCCTGTAACAAACGCGTCGGTACCTTCGCCAAGCCCTTGTTCGAAGCCGACTTTATAGACTTTGTCCTCGTTCAGCAAGCGCTGCCAAAACTCCAGAACTTGTTTGCCCTTCTCGTTGTTGAAGTTGGTTTTGCCGTCTTCGCTGAGCATTTGCCCGCCGGCTTGCTGTAAATACATGTTAAACAACCCCGGATCGGCCATGGAGAACCCTGCAGTTTCAAGCTTGCTGCCATTCCATTTCGTCAGCGTCTTGGCCGCTTGCTCCAATTCATCCCACGTCGTTGGTGCCTCCAGCCCTGCATCCGCAAACATCTTCTTGTTGTAGAACAACGCGCGGGCATCTACCGTTAACGGCAGGCCGTACAGTTTCCCGTTATTGGTCAGCTCCTTCAAGGACTCCTCGTAAAAATCTTCCTTGTTCACTCCATCGCGCTCCATATAGTCGTCGATGGGACGAAGCACGTTTTTTGGAGCGTACAATGAGGTTCTCCAGCGGTCCCAGAACAAAATATCCGGCGAACCGCCGCTCGTCGCAGCCGTGAGGAATTTCGTGACCATATCCTGCTGAAGCACGTATTTGACTTCGATCTTGTCTTGCGACTTGTTGAAGGCGTCAACCATCGTCTCGAACTGCTTCTGCCCTTCGCCGCCCCAGTCGCCCCAGAACGTCAGCTTCACTTTCTCGGTTTTGCTGCTTCCGGTGTCACCACCGCCGCCGCTGTTCCCTGCGCCGCCGTTACTTGCGCTGCCGCCGTTACCAGCACTTCCGCCGTTACCTCCCCCTCCGCAAGCAGCCAGCATCGCACCGAACAGAACGGTCACCAGCATTACCATCATCCACTTTTTCATTTGTAAACCTCCCCTTTTCATTTCGAATAACATAGCAATTAAAGCGTTTTCAATAAGGATAGTATATTGGTATCATATCATTATGTCAATAAGAAAAAGTATCGATGTTAGTTGGTATATAAAGATATGCCAAATGACCCCCTTCAACATTTGGAGAGTACAAAAATGGCTTTCCTGTAGAAATGTCATTAATGGGGAAGGGCCTTGATCGAGAAAGTCCGTAATTAGAAAGGTCCGTAAACGGAAGACAACATCCTGCCTTAAATGACCGCACCACCAAAAGTGGCGCCTAAATGTAAAAGTACAGTTGATTTTAGAGAAAGCGTCGCTTTGGGACCCTTCAACTGTAAAAGTACAGTTAAAATCCGCCTAATTCTCCCTTTTCCACTAAATCACCTTAAACTAACTGCACTTTTATATTCCAAGGCCGGTAAAAACGAAAAAATGCCGAAGTTGAACTGCACTTTTGCAGTTGAGCTTCGGCATGTATGAGTTGAGGCGGGGCAACTTGAATCCACCGTAGGGTATTTGCGATCCACCCAGCGGGTAAGCCTTCTAGCACTTCGCCTAGGGGGGTGTCCTTATGCTACTGTAGTTCCCCCAGAGGGGGTGACACTAACACTACTGCTTGCGTCCCCACCCAGAGGGTGAGCCTAACACTACTCGCGCTCCACCTTGGAAGTGCGCCTTAAGCTACTAGGCCCCCCCTAGGAGGTAAGCCTTAAGCTACTAGGCTCCACCCTAGGAGGTAAGCCTTACGCTACTCACCCAGGGAGCAAGCCCTGCGCTACTTACGCTCCCACTCCTCCCTTGCGGGTCCGGTGGACTCCCCGGGGACGAGCACCGCGGGCAGCTTGATTTTGTTCGCTACCGGCCGGTTCTCCATCAGGGCCAGCACGTTTTCCACGGCCAGCTTGCCCATATCTTCTTCACTTTGACGCATATGGGTGAAGGCGTAGCCCTCGCCGATGCGGAACTGCGGGCTGTCGAAGCAGATGATCGACACGTCCTCAGGAATGCGCAGGCCGAGCCGGGTCACTGCGGCTTTCGCCAGCAGCGCGATGTTGTACTCGATGGCGAAGAAGGCCGTAATCGAAGGATGGGCCTCGAGATGGCGCATAATTTTTTGAATGTCCCGTTCAATGTTGTCATCGTAAAAAGAGTCCGGCAACGTCGACGTCAAATCGCTGATCCAGAGCTCCCGCTCAACAGCGATCCCGCGGCCGGCATGCGCCTGCACGAACCCTTCGATCCGTTCCTCGACGGCCGACGTATCGATCGGCGGCGGGGATAACAGCGAAATGCGGGCGTGCCCGAGGTCAAACAGGTGCTCCGTCGCTTCCTGCGCCGCTTTCACATTGTCGGTAATAATAGAAGCCGCCGCTACGCCCTTCAGCTCCCGGTCGATCAGTACCAGCGGGAAGCGTTCGATCACCAGCTTGAGAATCTCCGCGTTGAAATACTCCCCCTGTGCCGGAAAGACGATCAATCCGTCGACGCCAAGCTGCAGCAGCTTGCGGATCGTTGCTTCCTCGTTCTCCTGAACTCCAAACGTCCGCTTCAGAACGAGAAAACAATCCTGCTCCCGCGCAGCATCCTCCATCCCATAGATCAACCGCGTGCCGTAGCTGCCGGCAAAATCCGTCAGTACCACGCCGATCAGCTTCCCGGCAGCCTCCCTGTCCGTTCTGTTCCCGCTATAGATTCCGTCCATTCGGCCTTGTACCTGTTCTTCCGCGCCTGCGCCCTCAGCTTCGGGGTCCGTCACGAACGAGCCGCGTCCCGGCTTCCGCACGATAATTCCCTCGGCAGCCAGCATTTCTAAAGCTCGCTTGCTCGTAATCCGGCTGACTTGATATTCCTCAGCCAGCTCCTTCTCCGATGGAATCCGGTCTCCCGGTTTATAGCTCTGATCCAGAATTTTCTGTTTGACATCATCAAAAATCTTCTCGTACATCGGCTTTGACGAGGTGGTTTCACTCATGACGTTCCTCCCACGTTCCCTCACACAAGGACATGATATATATTATAATATATCATGATATATAGCTAATGTCGAACTATGTTTGAAAAAGTTTGCAACCGCCCCTCCGCCCAAGCTTCAGCTAAGAGCGAGCCAAGGCCTCCAAGCCCAGCGCGAGAGCGCCGCAAAGCCCAGCTCGATTCCCTAATCCCGGCGGGACAATATACTCATCCATCCCGTCCAAAATGGCTGGTGCGTTCACATATCCGGCCAGGTTCTTCTGAACTTCTTTGCGGATTAACGGGAACAGCTGCGATTGCTGCATGACGCCGCCGCCCATGATGATCTTCTGCGGCGAGAGCATGAGGATGGACCCGGTCACCGCCTGCGCTAAATAGTAGGCTTCGATCGCCCAGGCAGGATGGTCCGGTGTCAGCTCTTGCCCTTTGACCTTCCAGCGCGCTTCAAGACTAGGCCCCGCAGCCATACCTTCCAGACAGTCCCCGTGATATGGACATAGACCGGGGAAATCGTCCTCCGGATGCCGCCGCGGCAGAACATGTCCGCCTTCCGGATGAATCAGTCCATGGACAAGCTTGCCTTCGGTCAGGACTCCAACACCGATCCCGGTCCCCACCGTATAATACACACAGCTGTCCAAGCCCTGAGCAGCCCCCCATTTCGCCTCGCCCAACGCGGCAGCGTTTACGTCCGTATCCCAACCATAGGGAACATCAAAAGCCGCTTTTAACTTGCCAAGCACATCATATCCGTTCCATCCCGGCTTCGGCGTTGTCGTGACATGCCCGTAAGTGGCGCTGTGTGGATTCAAATCCAGCGGACCAAACGAGCCGACGCCAATCGCTTCAACATGTTTATCGCGAAAATAAGCAATCACCCGTTCTAACGTTGGCTCCGGCAGCTCGGTTGGGAAGCTGACCTCGTCCTCGATGGCTCCGTGCTCATTTCCGACACCGCAAACAAACTTCGTTCCTCCGGCCTCAATCGCTCCGATACGCATCAAATCTCCTCCTTTGTTATGATCGGAATATGCTATAATCATAGAAATTCATTCACTAAACAGCTGTATTCTTGGAATCATTTTACTGGTGAAGGAGCATGATCATGTTACCTTTCCTTCAAAACAAATCCATGCACAGCTCTCCTGCAGCACCCAGGAAGTATCTGTGCCGTACAAATCGGAAAATCGGCTTATGTACCCTGACCGTTCTGCTGCTAATCACCTGCGTGAATGGGGCCGGCGCAAAGCCTACCGCTGCGGCATCCCAACCAACCAAGCCTACCGATTCATCGTCGGTTCCCTTCCAAACTGCGAACAACACCAAAAATGCGGAAGTCACCAAGAAGTATCAACTCCCGAAGGGGAAAGGCTTCGTGTACCTCGACGAAGTGATTCCAAATGCCGTATACGATCTCCGCTATTATACCGGCGATAACTTTATCGGGGAGCGAATTGACGGGTACAACGGCCCGTTTGCCATTATAACCCTGCGGGCAGCCCGCGCTTTAAAAAAAGTCAACGACGACTTAGAAAGCCAGGGCTACCGTCTGAAAATCATCGATGCCTATCGGCCGCAGAAGGCAGTGAACCACTTCGCCCGTTGGTCCAAGGACCCGCAGGATACCAGGATGAAGGAACATTTCTATCCCGACGTAGATAAGAAAAACCTATTTAAGCAAGGCTACTTGTCCTCCAAATCCGGCCATTCCCGCGGCAGCACCGTGGACCTGACCATGGTCTACAAAAAAACTGGCGAAGAGGTGGATATGGGCAGCCGGGTTGATTTTCTGGGCCCGATTTCCGCGCATGGCGCGAAAGGGTTGACCAAAGCCCAGCGCGCAGCCCGCTATATTCTCAAGACCGCCATGGTGAAGCAAGGCTTCCAGCCCTATTCGAAAGAATGGTGGCACTATACGCTAAAAGATGAACCTTACCCCTCGACCTATTTTGATTTTGACGTGGAATAGACCTTAAGGCGTTTGGTTAGCCTACCACTTCAACCGATAAATCCCCTTGTTCTCCAAGCCCCGGATCAACGGGGTCCACGCTTCGGATTCCGGGGTCGTAGCCAGCGCGTCCTCTACCATCTGCAGCTTGGCATCCAGCGCATCGATATGGTGGAGGGCAACCGCCTCCGGCGTCTGCGGCTGAACCGGGCTGCCCCATTCCCCCAAGTTGTGGTGGGACAACACCAAATGCTGGAGGGCAAGTACCTTCGGCGAATCCAGCGCGATGCCCAGGCGAATGGCCGCTTCGGTCACCCACTGCGACGCCATCGAAATATGTCCCAGCAGCTTGCCCGGTGTACTATACTCGGACACGATCCCGAGTTCAGCTACCATCTCCTCCGGCTTGGCGATATCGTGCAAAATGATCCCCGCCTTCAGCAGATCCGGGTTCAAGAACGCGCGCTGCGCGCATAGGAAATCGCCGATTTCCAACATCCGTACCATATGGTAGGCCAAGCCGCCGAAATACGCGTGATGATGTGTTTTGGCCGCAGGATAATGGGCCAGCTTCTCCTCCACCTTGCCGACACAAAAGCGGACGATCGCCTGAATATCCGGATCGGCAATATCGTGAATGACGGCCTGAATCGTATGAATCAGCGCTTCCGACGAAATTGGCGCAGAGCGGATAAAATCGGTAAGATTCACACCGTCTTCCGGCTTGGCCAATCGCATCTGGATGATTTTCACCTGCAGCTTCTCCCGGTAAGTTTGCACGACTCCCCGTACCTTGACCAGCCCCATTGGGAAAAATGTCTCCTTGTCCGTTGACGAGGCATCCCATAATTTTGCCGGGATTTCCCCGGTCGAATCACACAACACGATATCTAAATAATCTTTGGGCGGATTCGCGTTCGTCTGCTTGATCTCCAGCTCCTTCAGCAAATAAAAGCCAATGAATTCATCTTGGTTTCGTAATTGATTAATTTGCGTCACCCATAATTCCTCCAAACCCATGATAGACCCATTATACTATGGGACAGCCAAAACCTCAGCGCATTTTCATGCTCGCCTGTCCGTCCTTCTATAGATAAAAAAAGAACGCCTCCCCGTGAATCTCACGGAGCCAGCGTCCTTTTTCAATTCAACAAATTATCTTCCGGCGTTCTCCAGCGCGTCCTTGACGGCCTCAATCACTTGTGCCGATACGGCTTTTACGCCTTCGGTTTCACCAAACGCTGCCGGGCGATACCCGTATTTATGCAGGGAACCTGCGGCGGTTGGCGTCTCGATTTCTGCCTTGACGGCTTTCTCGTCAGCGGTTAATTGGTCTTCAGTCTTGATTTTGGCGTTCTCATCCAAATAGAAGACTTCCATTTTGAACGGAATGTTGTTTTGCACCGTCACCATCACGTATACGGATTTGTCCTTATTAATCCCGGCGAAAATCCCGTTGATATAAGCTGTTTTGTAAGTCTCGCTGATTTCCGCTTTCTTATAAGCATTTTCAACGGCTGCTTTCAGTGCGTTACTGCTGCTGGTAGCCCCAGTGACAGCATCCACTTGAGCTACTTGCTCTCTCGTTCCGGCATACAACAGATCGCGAGTCAGGATCGGGATCGCTCTAACGACTTCAGCGTAAGCCGAAGCACCGCGGTCCACCATGTTCACGCCCACACGATACAGCTTCAGGCCAACGATCACGCCATTGCGCAGCGTGACATCGGCACGGTTCGTTCCTTTGTCGTAAGCGTCACCGTAGGTCGTGTATGTTCCGTCTTTGTAGTTGCCTTGCGTTTTCGACGCGTTATTCAACAGGTCAGCGAACGCTGCTCTCGCCGCGAGGGACAAGTTTTCTTCCCCTACGATTGGCGTCATGTTCGCGCCTTTTTGCGTCAAGCCTTCGGTTAACTGAGCGACAACGGTTTGTTGCTCATCCGTCAGCTTATCGGAGGCGATCAATTTACCGTCTTCGCCAAACAGGAACACTTTTACGTTCGAAACTTGATCCGCCTTGATGTCCGCCAGAACCAGCATTCTCGACTGGTTATCCACACCGGCAAACGTTCCTTCAAAATATTTCGCTTTCTCCGGAACCTTCAACGCTTTCTCAAAAGCACGTTCTACAGCAAGGTTCCAGCTATGGCTGCTCTCGGTGGCGCCGGCAATCGCATCAACGTCATCCTTGTAGTTCTCGATGTACGAGCCGTTCGCGAGCAATTTTGCCGTCATCGGTGCATTCGCTTTGACTACTTCAGCATAGGCTGTGTCGCCGCGGTCGATCAGGTTGGAGCCCAATCTGTACAGCTTCACATCCACCAGCTTGCCGTTGCGGATGTAAATGTCCGCTCTCTCCACCCCTTTATCACGGGCAGAACCATAGGCGGAGTAGAAACCATCGATGTATTTCGAATCATTTTTGACTTTGGCATTTTGCTCCGCATCCCAATACGCTTTTACCGCGGCTTTGAAGTCAGCTTCCTGACCTTTTGCACCCACGGCACTGGTCCCTTTCGCCAGCAGTTCCGCTGCGATCGCTTTCACCAATTTCGCTTGTTCGCTGGTCATATTCGCTTCTTCGATGGCATTGCCGCTCGCGTCAAGCGGATACACTTTCACCGCTGTACGTTTCGTTGCGTCGAAGGTTACAAACACCATGTATTTGCCTTCCGGATCGACACCCATATGCTCGCCGGCAAAATAAGTGACATCCTTTGGCTTCTCCTTCAAGGCTCTTTGGAAGGCACGGTCAACGGACAGCTTCCAGCCCTCACTCGAACGGGTCGCTCCGGACACAATGTCCACTTTAGCAGCCTGCTCTTGCGTTTTGCCAAGCAGATCCGCTTTCATCGTTTCGTAAGCGTTCCAGAGACCGCTGTAGTTGTTGCGAACGTCTCGGTCGATCAGCTTAGGGCTGGTTCTGAGCAGCTCAACCGCAGTGATTTTCCCGTCCTTGATCGTGACTTTGGCCCCTTCGGTCCCTTTGGAATAAGCGTTGCCGTAGGCTACATATACGCCGTCAACATACTTACTTTCCGCAGGTTTGACAGACGGAGTTGTTGTTTTGGCCGGAGTTGTCTGTTTCGTTGTTGTCTTTGCAGGAGTTGTTGTCGTTTTTGTAGTTGTTTTCGTGGTTGTTTTGGTTGTCGTCGACTTACTTGGCGTTGTCGATTTGCTTGGCGTTGTTGTCTTGCTTGGTGTTGTCGACTTACTTGGCGTTGTCGTCTTGCTTGGTGTCGTTGTCTTACTTGGTGTTGTGGTTTTGCTAGGTGTTGATTCTTTGGCAGGCGTTTCCGATTCCGATGCAGCAGACACCACGTCAATGCTGGTCAGCTTGAAACCGGAGGTACCAACCATAAGCGACAATGACGATAACACCAACGTCGCGCTTACTGTAAGGCTAATCAGCTTTTTCAAATGCAATCCTCTCCCTTGTGATTTTCACCGAGTTACGTAATGTTACATAACCTGCTCGCCGTTCATGGCATGTTCGTTTTGAATTTCAACTGTGCTTAGATCACATCACAATCAAAGTGCTACTCTAAGCAATCGCGCCCCTCCCTCTTGCACGATGTCTATCCTTTGAACCGGACCGCCCATGAAATAATGTGAAGAAATTCACATAACCTGTGAAAAAAATTAGATGGAGCGGTTCCCATTAAATACTAGGTAATTTGACGCAAAAACGCTGTACACAAAATCACATAGCCTGAAAGATATGTCACTTTGTTTCGGCTAAACTGATAAAAATAGCCGCCGGGGGATTCCCGACGGCTGCCATACCGCAAGTGTTTGGAAGACGTTACTGCGTGTTGCCAATCGCCATCCACGTCATGATTCCGTAGTTGACGCTGGTGTCCTTCAGCTTGGATATCGTGATGGTTGCCGAGCCCGGCGTTTGCTCTTTCATCGAAGCATAGTACGCAGGGTGATTGGTCATCGCAACGACAACGTAATTCGATGAACCAAACGGCGATTCAAAGTTGATTGTCACCGCTGCCTCTTCCTCTTGAGGCTTCAACAGGAACGGAACCATGCCAAATTGCAGCTCCGCCGGCTGGCCTGCCAGCGACGTTACCGGAGCAAACCCAAGCTGCTTCACTCCAACGGAACCTGGCTGCAAGTGACGAGTCCCCACCACCTCATCCGCTAAGTTGGCGCTGTTGACCGCATTTGCCGCCAAATGGACGTTTTCAACGGACGCTGGCAGCAAATGTTCGGCTCCAACCGCGCCTGCAGCCAAAGCCCCGGCATCCACAGCCCCCGATTGCAGATGTTCACGACCGATGGAAGAGGGCTGGATGTCTTCACCGCTAATCCCTTCCTCAGGCAGCAAACCATGTTGCTGAATTTCGGTGGACAGATGCCATATATTGACGGATTCGAGCGCGATATGGTGGGCATTTACCGACGCATCACTTAAATGCCGGGACTCCACGCTTTCCGCAGCCAGATTCACACTTTGCACGGCGTCCTCGGTCAGGTGATGGCTTTGGACGGACGCCTCCGCCAGTTGATCGCTCTGCACCGCACCTTTCTGCAGATGGCGTGCCCCGACAACGGCTTCGCCCAGATGGTGCTCCGACACAACCCCACCTGCTAAATGCTCGCCTTGCACTGCGCCATGAGCCAAGTGACGACTTTGAACCGTTCCTTCTGCCAAGTGTACGCTTTGCACCGCACCGGCTTGCAGATGATCGCTGCGCACCGCTTGCACGCCCAACGCACCAGGGCCAACCGCTCCGGGTTGCAAATGAGCGCTGGTAATCGACGACGGTTGCAGGTCCTTCCCGCCGATGCCTTCCGCAGGCAAGAGACCGTGCCGCTGCAGCTCCGTCGATAAATGCGAGATACTTACAGCTTCAGGAGCAAGATGCCTGCTGTCGACCACAGCTTCTCCAAGGTGTCGAGACTCCACGCTGCCTTCAGCCAAATGCCCGCCTTGCACTGCGCCTTCAGCAAGGTTCCGGCTTTGGATGGACCCATCTGCCAGATGATGGTTCAACACGGCACCTGCCTTCAGATGTCCGCTGCCCACCGACTGCTCGCCCAAGGCAATGGCATTCACCGCACCCGCTTGCAGATGTCGGCTCGTAATCGATGCGGCCTGTAAGTCCTCGCCGCTGATTCCCCCTGCCGGCAACAGCCCCTGTTGCTGCAGTTCGGCAGACAAGTGCCCGTAATTCACGGCTTCGGGAGCGATGTGGGAGCCTTCCACCACGGCTTCCCCAAGGTGTTGGGACTCCACGCTGCCTTCAGCCAAATGCTCGCTTTGCACCGCACCTGCAGTCAGATTCCGGCTTTGCACCGACGCCTCTGCCAGATGGCGATTCAACACGGCACTGCTCTGCAAGTGACCGCTGTTCACCGCCTGCTCACCGAGAGCTGTGGCATTCACCGCACCGGCTTGCAGATGACGGCTCGTAATTGCCCCGGCCTGCAAGTCATCCCCGTTAATCCCTTCGGACGGCAACAGACCTTGCAGCTGCAGCTCTGCGGATAAATGCTCGTAATTCACGGCTTCTAGGGCGAGATGAGCGCCTTCCACCACGGCCTCCCCAAGGTGCCGAGACTCCACGCTCCCCTCGGCCAAATGCTCGCCTTGCACCGCGCCTTCAGCCAAATGTTCACTTTGAACGGACGCCTCCGCCAGATGGCTGCTTTGCACCGCTCCCTCCTGAAGATGCGAGCTGCCAACCGCTTGCTCACCCAGCGCTTCGGAGCCCACCGCACCCGCCTGCAGATGCTGGCTGGTAATCGCTCCTGGCTGCAGTGCCTCCCCATCGATCCCGGCGACAGGCAGCAGCCCGCTTTGACGCAAGGCAGGGGTCATATGGGCAGCGCTGATCGATTCCGGAGCGATGTGGTAAGATCCAATCACCGAGATGCCGAGGTGGCGATCCGTTACACTGCCTTTGGCCAAATGCTCGCTTTGGATCGCCCCTTCGGCCAAATGCCGGCTGTGAACAGACGCTTCCGCCAGGTGACCGCTTTGCACCGCACCTTCCTGTAGGTGTGCGCTGCCAACCGCCTGCTCACCCAGCGCATCCGTATCCACCGCACCGGCTTGCAGGTGCAAGCTGGTGATGGATCCCGCCTGCAAATCCTTGCCGCGGATACCCGCCTCGGGAAGCAATCCGCTCTGCCGCAACTCGGCAGACAGATGACCGGCTTCGATGGCTTCGGCGGCAAGATGGCGGGAGCCCACGGCTGCGTCACTTATGTGGCGTCCCGACACACTGTTTTCTGCCAAATGCTTGCTCTGTACCACCCCAGCGGCCAAGTGATCTGTCCCTACCGCGCCTGCGGACAGCGCCTCCGATCCGACGGCCCCGGGGGCTAGATGCCCGGCGTCCACGGCTTGCGCCGCCAGTTTTGGGCCGGTAACACTGCCGTTCGCCAGCTTCGCCGCCGTGACTGCCAGATCTCCCAACTTATCTGTGGTCACACTTTCCGGTGAGAGCTTCAGGCTGGTGACCGCATGATCCTGAAGATGCGGTGAGAAAATGACGCCAACCCCCAGGTGCTCTTCCCGAATCGCACCGGGTGCGATCTGACTGCGGGTGATGGAGCCTGTTGCCAAATGCCGGGTCTGCACAATGCCCGAACCCAAATGGTCAGCTGTGATTTGCTGCGCACCGATAGCGGATTCCGTCACCGCGCCCGGAGCGATCACCCGGCTCGTCACACTGTCTTTTGCCAGTTTGTCAGCCGTTACGCTGCCGGATTGCAAGTGATTCGTCGCCACCGCTTCATCCGCCAGATGCTCCGAGGTCACCTCGGCGGATGCCAGCTTCTGCCGCGTGACCGCCGCATCGGCCAAATGCCATTCCTGCACCGCTTCCGAGCCCAGGTGATCGCTTTGCACCGCCCCTTCTGTCAGGTGCTGGCTCGTAACTGCTCCCCGAGCAAGCTGCTGCGATTGCACGGCCCCTTTGGCTAAGTGCCGGGTCAATACGGCTTCGTCCGCGATTTTTCCCGGCAACACACTTTGATCGGCGATCTTGGACGAAGTCACCGCCTGCTCGATGATATGGGAAGTGCCCACAGACTGGTCGGCCAGCTTCGTGGAGGGAATCGACTTATCGGCGAGATGCCGCGCCTCGATCACTTGGTCAGCGAGATGCTCCTGACCGATACTACCCGGCTGTACATGCTCGCTGCCCACCGCTCCTGACGCAAGATGGTGGGATTCAATCACCATTTCACCTAAATGAGCTGAAGTCACGCTCCCTTCCTGGAGTTGCTCCGCGCCGACACTCGACCAAGCCAGCAGTTCCCGATCGATCATCCCGGGAGCCAAATGCCGCGAAGTTATGCTGTGATCAGCCAGATGACGGCTCTCCACCGCCCCTTCCGCTAGCTTCTCCCCCGTTACGGAGTGGTCGCGCAGCTTCGACGTTGTCACCGCGGCCTCTCCCAGTTTAGAGGTGTCGACTGCTCCGTTCGCCAAATGCTGCGCATTTACAGCACCGCTGCGGATTTTATCTCCCGTAACAGATTGGTCCTGCAAAAGTTCGGACGTTACGATCCATTCCGCCAGATGCCGGCTCTCCACTGCCCCTTCGGCCAGCTTCTCTCCGGTGATCACCCGATCCGCCAGCTTCTCTGGGGTGATGCTGCCATCAACCAGCTTCTCCCCGCTGATCGAGTGATCCCGGATCGCTCGGCCTTCGATCGAACCATCCACCAGATGGCTGCCGTTCACAGAAGAAGGAGCGATTTTCGAAGAAGTGACCGCCCGATCCGCCAGCTTAATGGTCTCCACGGCATAATCGGCGATCCAAGCGGTATCGATCGTTCCTCGCATGATCCGTGATGCATCGATCGTATACGGCGCAATTTTCTCCCCAGTAACAGCCTCATCGATGATATCGTCGGTATAAATAATCCCTTGCTCTTGATGCGGGGCTGCTTTTTCACTGAGCAGTTCCTGCAGCGCCTGGTTCCCGCTATCGCTGCTTCCATGTTCCGTAACTGCCGCAGACCCTGCCGCAGACTCTATCGCAGCTGATGCTGGCGTGTTCGCCTCTTTCTCTTGTTCCGGCAGCGCGGGCAGTACGGGAGCTGGGCTTTCATGAAGCTCAACCTTCTTGTCTCGGGATCGCAACGATGCCTTTCGTTCCTCAAGCAGCTTAAGCTCGTTGATATTCGGGTTATCTACGTAATAGAGCGATTTCTTTGATCTGCTTGATTTTGATGATTTATGTCTCTTCAAGAGCCGCCCTCTCCTTTGCCAAAATAGTAATCTTTGGTATCATATGCGGGGGTTTAGGCTCTTGTCACAGCTTTTCGGCCTGATGCCGCCGCATGCCGCCTCCTGAAAAAGATGAAATGGTTTCCTCGTTTTCTACCGTTTTTAGCAGAACGGCCGCACGTTACAATATCCTTACGCGACAAACCTCGGAACGCACGTCGAAACACGCCGAAGTTCACTGAAGTTCGCGGAACATCCCTTAAGCCTAAGTCCTGGAGGCAATTAGACATGAAAACCGATCTTGCCATAAACACCGCTCAAAAAGCATCCGTCAACCTCAGCCCGGCTGCCGCAGGCACGTCAAATGAGCCTGACGCCAGCGCCCGATCGACGGATAGTCCCGCGACTGCACCCAATCTCGGGTATCGCCGCTCGTTTGCAATTATTTTGACTAGCGTTGTGCTGTTAAGCTTCGGCGGGAAGCTCTATGAAATCATCCTGCCGCTGATGATGTATGCCATCACTCATTCCTCTGTGGCGATGAGCAGTATGAAAACCGCAGAGCTGTTGCCCAACTTCTTCTTTGCCATCTTCATCGGCGTCTTGGTTGACCGCGTCAACAAAAAGCGCTGGGTCCTCTGGATGATTGGACTGCAAGCGATGCTGCTGCTTGCCTTTGCCGTCTTATTCCGCAGCGGGATCCATCTGCTACCGGTCTATTACGCCATCGGCTTCCTGTTGATGACGCTGAACTATGGATATTTTAATGCCGAAGTCAGCCTGATCAAACTGAGTGTCCCGGCTCGGGAACTGACAAGCGCCAATGCCAAGCTGAGCTTCGCCGAAACGTTTGTTGGCATTATGGGGCCGGCGTTGTCCGGTCTGATCCTGATGTTATCCGACATTTCTGATGGCTTGCTTATCACGTCGTTCTGTTACCTGATATGTATGGGGTTATTTACTAGACTAAAATTGGCGGAGCAAAAAGAAACCCCGCGGCAATCCCGATTCACCGCGGAGTTTCTGGAAGGCTGGCGCGCTTTTTGCGCGAACAAGCCGCTTGTCTTGATGACCGTGTTCGTCGTCTTTCTAAACTGTACGCACACCGTGATTAGTACGACATCGATCTACTATGCCAAGGATGATTTGGGGTTATCGTCGTCCCTGCTGGCCGTAGTACTCTCGGCGTCAGGGGCCGGAGGTCTTGCCGGAAGCTTGCTGCTCAGCCGGTTAAGACAATCCTGGGGTCTGGGCAAAGTGTTTGCTGCATCCATCTTGCTGAACGTCATTGCTTATCTCCTTCTATTTATCTCCAAAGGCCTCGTGATGTTCGCCGTTGCTCTTTTCCTATCCGGATTTGCCGCAACTCTGTACAGCGTGTCGGTGTACGCCTTCCGCCAAGAGCAGACGCCGGCCCCGCTGATGGGACGGATCGCCGGAATTACCGGGACCTGCTTCCGGATCGGCATGCCTATCGCCGTCTACGCCTCTGGCTGGGTTATCGCCTGGTGGGGTACAAGCGTTATCTTTATCGCCTGCGCGATATGGAATCTGACCGTCCTGGTCTTTTATGTGCGAACCCGGTTGTGGAACGTTCAGTAGACGATTTAGCGCTCGCGCACCCACACCATCATTTCCCCTTCGCCGCGGTTCGCCCAGGCATAATACGGGATAAACTTCAGCGTTGCCGGTTGCTCTGCCAGACGCGGCGACGCGCTGTACAATCCGCCGTCCCAGTCCGACCCGGTGATGCGAACCGCCTCCGTCTGCACGGTAACGATGCCGCCCAGAAGATCGGCTTCGTATGCCGCGTGAAGTTCGGCCTTCCGCGGCAACACCAGCTCATGCAGGTTCGCCCCGTTGTCAGCCTGCTCCAGGCAATAGACGAGCGGACCGCGCTGCAGCGCCACCTTGCCGGCGTTGCCGCGTACGAGAGGATGGCTGTACATCCGCGTCACCGGCATCGCCAGCTTCAGCTCCACCACATCCCCTGCACACCATTGCCGTGCCAGCCGAATGTAGCCGTCCTGAAGCACAGCTCCCTCCAGTTTCACTTCTACTCCATTCACGTGAAGGCTCGCTTCTGGGCACCAATCCGGCAGCCGTAACGCCAGTGTAAAACGGCCTTCTCCCTCTGGCTGCACCTCAAACCGCACCTTTCCATCCCAAGGATAATCGGTCGTTTGCGTCAGCTTCACCTTGCCGCCGCTCGTTGGCAATTCAGCTTCCCCGCCGATATAGAGATGCGCATATACCGTATCGCCTTGCACTGTATAGATGTATTCGCCAAGTGAGGCTAGCAGCCGGGCGATATTTGGCGGACAGCAAGCGCAGCCGAACCATTCCTGACGAACCGTTTTGATATGGTCAAACTTATGGTTCGCGCCTCCGCAAGCTTTCGGATCCACCTCCAGCGGATTCACATAGAAGAAATGCCTGCCGTCCCTTGCCATTCCAGCGACAACCGTATTGTATAAAGCCCGCTCCATCACATTGGCATATCTCGAATCCGGCGAAATTCGCAGCATCCGTTGGGCGAAGAAGATCAGCCCGATAGAAGCGCAAGTCTCCGAATATACCGTGTCATTCGGCAGGTCGTAATCAAATGAAAATGCTTCGCCCTGCGGCATGGAGCCTACCCCGCCGGTAATATACATCTGTTTGTCGACGATGTTGTCCCACAGCTTGCGGCAGGCAGCCAGCATCGACTCGTCACCGGTCAGCGCTGCAACGTCGGCCATCCCAGTCAACATATACAGCAGCCGAACCGCATGCCCCACCGCAGTCTCCTGCTCTCGTACCGGCAGATGTGCCTGATGGTAAGCGAGATTCACATGATCGGCATGTCCCGCCCAGTGCGTTTGACCTCCCCGCCGCTTGAGCTCCTCTTCGAAGAAGGAAGGCTTCTGTCCCCGTTGCTCCAGGAAAAATTGGCTTAGTCGCAAATATCGCTCTTCTCCGGTCACCTCGTACAGCTTAACGAGCGCCAACTCGATTTCCTGATGGCCGTCGTACCCGGGCAGCTTGCCGGGTTCCGCACCAAACACGCTGTCGATATAATCCGCAAACTTGATGACGATGTCGAGCAGGTTTCTTTTGCCCGTGGCCCGATAATAGGCGACTCCCGCTTCAATCAAATGTCCTGCGCAATACAGCTCATGGCATTCCGTCAGATTCGTCCAGCGCTTGTCCGGCTCCTTCAGGATATAATACGTGTTCAAATACCCGTCTTCCCGTTGTGCCAAGGCCATCGTATCAATTAACCCGTCGGCGATCGCTGCCAGCTCCGGATTTGGATCCGCTTCCAAAATATAAGCAGCGGCTTCCAGCCATTTCGCCAAATCGCTGTCCTGGAATACCAGCCCGTAATATTCTCCCTGAGCCTGCCCTGCGGCAATTTGGAAATTGCGTACAGCGCCGCTAGGTTCAGCACCTTCCACCCGATCATTTAATGCTTCCCATTGATAAGGAACAACCACATCCTTCACCAAACGGATATAGTAACTCCAAAATTCGTCTCGAATGTTCACCCGATTCAGCGCAACCCGCTCGGAACGCGGCATTTGCCCGGCTAACTTCATCGCAAGGCCTCCTCCTTTTTTTCAAAAAATCATACTGACAAATCTCATTTTATCTCATATATTTAGAACGAAATACGAATCCTATCAACCTCAAAGTTATAATATTTCACACTCGAAATGGAGGAGAGTTCCTTGCCGAAACCAACGGACCTGGTACAGCTGACGGCGCCGCCTTTGCCTTATTTTTTGGAATGTGGACATACCGTCTATCAGCCCGGAGACGAGCATCCCAACCGACGGAATATCGGGATCTTTGATTGGATCGTCGTGGAATCCGGCACGTTATACCTCGGGGAGTCGGGGCAATCCTGGAGCTTAGGGGCCGGCCAATCGCTGCTGCTGTTGCCCGATCGGCATCATTACGCGGTGAAGCCATGCGAGGAGATAACATCGTTTTATTGGCTGCATTTTCATACGGTCTGTGCTTGGCAGCAGCTCCCGGCAGAGGAAGCGGATCATCGTTATCCGGACGCGGATGAGCATTACAGCCGTTTCCTGGCTGCACCGTACTCTCTGCATCTGCCGAAAGCGTGGGACCTTCCTTCACCGGACCAGACGTTCCGCTTGTTCCGACAGCTGTTGGGAGGCCTCGGGGAACGTCAATCCCGGGCGTTTTGGAACCGGCAGCAGCGGTTCGAGGAATTGCTTCGCTCAATGGACCTCCGGCAGTTGGAATCGCATGCCTCGCCGGTAGTAACCGTTGCGGAGAAGGCCGAGGCCTACATCAAGAGCAACTTCCGTTCGGAGCTTAACAGCGGGCAGATGGCCGATGCCTTGCATTACCACTATAACTACATCACGCGCTGCATGAAGCAGGTATATGGCATGACGCCCAACGATTACTTGCTGCATTACCGGCTAGAGCAAGCCAAGCTGCTGCTGCTGACCACAGAGTGGCCGATTGCGGACATTGCTTCTTACGTTGGCTTCAACAGCACGCCCTACTTCTCGAACCGGTTTGCGTTCAAAAACGGCTGCTCTCCCCGCGAGTTCCGCAAGCGATATATGTCTTAAGAAAACGTCATTCTTTCTGATATCTTAAAAAACAAAAAAACCGCCCATTGCATAAAGCCCAGCGCGGACGGTTTCATTCATAATTAATTTGTTGCCACAACGGTGTTGATCGATGCGAACGCATGCGGACCAAAGCCTTCCGATGCCTCGCCAACCGGTTGATTCAGCAGAAAGGCAAATCCCTGCCCGTCGATGTTCTTGACGATATACTGCTGGGTCAGCCCCTTGCCTTGGGCGATCAGGAACAGCTCCGCATCACGCATCGTTTCGTAGATCTGATCGCCGCTGCGCTGCTCCACGTTACCGATTTTCGACATCTCCCTCTTGGCTGCTTTGGCCAGTTCCTCGATGTTGTAATCGGCAGGCAGCTTGGAAATGATCACATGATAATCCGGGTCGTAATTCATCATGAGCTTGTTGGTTTTGGCATCAAAGGAGAAGATGTCGAACATATAAAATGCGTAGCCGTCGCCCTTTTGCAAAGTGGCCGTTTTCGTCTCTTTCATGCCTTCCAGCTCAAGCTCAATCGATTTCTCCGCCGGCAGATCCGATGTTGCACCGGAGTCCGTAGCCTCTTTGGCAGGAGCCGTTTCCAGCTTCATTAAGACGAGTTGCTTCAGCGCAGCATCGCCTTCCACTGCCCGCTCCACATACTCGAATGACACCGGTGTGCCTTGCACCAGACTCTGAGCCGACGCGCTTATAGTTTCATCCATTTGAAAAGCCGTTGGCGTCCCCTCCACCTCAATCTCCGCAGAGTGGTTGTCAATCAAACCAACAAACGTTCCCGTCCCCTGCTTCGTTTCGGCTGCGACGTCATCGGGTGAGTTGTTGCCTGTCTCCGTCTGGTTCTCATTCGTTTCACCGCCAGCATTCATTCCAGGCTCAGCACTGTTCCCGGCACAAGCGGTCAACGAAATCACAAGCAGGATCATTCCCAGCCAGCCGGCGGTCTTCTTCCATCTATGTTTCTTTAAACTCATGTTTGTCATGATAAGCACCCCCACATACACAGACGGCTTAACTCTTTAAAAGGTTGCCATCGCAAGGCAATTTACGCGAACGCTTCGCAAAAGCGCAAAAAAGAGGCAGCCTCCTTAAGACGGAGAGCTTGCCTCTTCCTAATTCCTTACTGTTCCTCAACTTCTTTGCCCTCGCGAGCGGCCAATAAGAACAGGACGATCAGCACGAAGGCAACCAGCGCCATGAACGGAATCGTAATAAATCCGAGCCAGCCTTGCCCAAGATAATCGACGTTGCAAGGAACGCCAATTTTGCAGGGAAGCAGCTTGGCTAACGCCGGGATTTTTTGCTCGCTGTAATGATAAATGGAGATCATGCCGCCAATGATGCTGAGCGGGAGCACATACGGAATGATGTGCCGATCGTTCTTATACGCAGCAATCCCCAGCAAAATGACCTGCGGGTACATGAAGATCCGCTGGAACCAGCACAGCCGGCACGGCTCATAATGCAGCACTTCGCTTAGATACAAGCTGCCCGCCGTCGCGACCATCGCAACCAGCCAGGCGAGGTAGATGCCATAGTCCCTCAAAAACCCCCGCATCGTCCTCATTCCTCCTCTTTACTCCTTTTTCAACCTCGGTTGACTAGAAGGTCTTACTCTCCGGCCAGTTCGTTGTCGATGGTCTTCTTCAGCGTCTCATAATCGCCAAGGTTGCCGGCATACTCGATCCCATTGATGAAGAACGTCGGTGTGCTGTCTACACCCAGCTTGTCTCCTCGAGCCAAATGCGCTGACACCTCGTCCTGATACGTGGCCTCTGCGATATCTTTCTGCAACAGGTCGTAATCGATGGGTAACTCCAGCTCCTTAGCCAGGTTGACCAAAAATTCAGGCGAAGCCCAACCGCTGTTCTCCTCCCCCTGGCGTTCAAAAATCGCATCGAAATATGTCCAGAATGCCTCATTGCTTTGATGATACACCGATTGAGCGGCCAGCGCGGCCGTAAACGAATCGGAACCGATAAACGGCAAATTCATGAAATAAAAAGCAACTTTACCTTGATCTATATAATCCTTCGCCAACTCTGGCTTAATCAGTTCATTAACATGTTTACAAGACGGACATTGATAATCCCCAAACTCCACAATCTTAACAGGGGCATCAGCTTGTCCCAACACAGGCAGCGCAGCATAATCAAATTCGACGGGCTTCGGTTTCGGCTGAATCGTCAAGACAACGATGATCAGAATCAGAAGCAACCCCACGGTCGAAAACCAGATCAGACGTCTCCTCTTTAATTGCTGTTGCTGCTTTTGTTGTTCGGCTTTGCGCTTGGCCAAAGCGTTCTTTGTTGTTTTCGGCGGCATGCGATCCCTTCTTTCCATATAATAGTTCATTTTCAATATACGTTTTATCCTGCAACCATTCTAGTTACAAAAGCAAGATTCGTCAAGTTGAGCCTAGAACTTCGCTGGAACTTTCCCATAAAAAAGGCTGCCCTAACGCCCAAGGCATTAGTAACAGCCCTTCAAAGAAACTCCTATCCAGCGATCGTCTTAGGTTATTCCTTCGCTTCGTCCGCGCCTACCGTTCCTTCAGGTTCGCCGTCAGCCGAGGCTTCCTTCGCCAAATCCGCATCAGCCACCCGTGGCAGCACGATGGAAGCTAGCAATTCCTCTGGCTGAGCATGCATCGTCACGCCTTCCGGCAGCTTCACATCTCCGGCCATCAGCTTGTCCCCCGCATCCAGCGAAGAAATATCGACCTCCAAGGATGCCGGCAAAACATCCGGTAAACCCTCCACTTCCAGCTCCGTCTCCTGAATCTGCAATACACCGCCTACCTTCGCTCCCGCAGCCGTACCTGTGTAATGCAGCGGTATTTTTACGCGAATCGGTTTGTTTTTGGACACTTGTTGAAAATCGACATGCAAAATCTTCCCTTGCTGTTGCTGAACATCTTTAATCAGCGCCGGGACGGTTGGCCCCCCTTCGACATTCAGATCAAAAAACTCCGATCTGCCTGTCCGTACAACCTTCAACAGCTCCTTCTCGTCCACATAAACTGCAAGGTTCTCGGTTTCCGCTCCATACACAACCGCAGGAACACGTCCATGTTGTCTCAGCTTGCGCAGCGTGGAACGATGGAAATCCGTTCTTGGCGTAGCATTTAGTTGAAACGTGTGATGGTTCGTACTCATCTTGCAACAACCTCCTTGAAATTGTGCCTATTGCGTCACTGACATAATTGCCATGGCATAAGCTCCATAAACGTATAGTGCCCATTTTTACCACCACTAAACTTCTCAATGTTCTATGCTCTTCTGGCCTCTTTTGCACCATTATCCCTTTGCTTCAGAATTAGAGTTCGATCAAAGGCTGATCCTCCTAGTTCCGAGCTATGCGGTGTTCCCCACACCCCCTGATGCAACGGGATAATCATCGAAAAGAGGGCCAGACACCCCAAACAGTCCGCAAAGGAGCATCACATGAATCGCCTCGCCAAAGGAAAAAACCGGCGCCTTAACGGCACCGGTTCAAGAGGAAACCCTATTATTTATCAATTGGAAAAGATTATGCTTCGATCGAGCGAACCAGCTCTACGACCTGTTCAGCCGTCTGCATTTGCAGCGCCTTCGCTGCCAACTGCTCCATATCTGCTTTGGACAGCTTGGAGATTTGCGAACGAGCCGGCAGGATCGAAGTTGCGCTCATGCTGAATTCATCCAGTCCAAGCCCCAGCAACAACGGAATTGCCGTTGCATCGCCAGCCATCTCGCCGCACATTCCAGCCCATTTGCCTTCTTTGTGCGCTGCATCGATGACCATTTTGACCAAGCGTAAAATCGATGGGTTATATGGCTGATACAAGTAAGATACACGTTCGTTCATGCGATCGGCTGCCATCGTATATTGAATAAGATCGTTGGTACCAATACTGAAGAAGTCCACTTCTTTGGCGAACTGATCGGCCAAGACCGCAGTCGAAGGAATCTCCACCATAATGCCGAGCTGAATCTCGTCGGAGACTTGAACGCCTTCGGCTTGCAGCTTCTCCTTCTCTTCCAGAAGCAGCGCCTTCGCCGCGCGGAACTCATCTAACGTTGCGATCATCGGGAACATGATGCGCAAGGTGCCGTATACGCTGGCGCGAAGCAAAGCGCGCAGCTGCGTGCGGAACAAATCCTTCTGCTCCAAGCACAGGCGAATCGCACGGAAGCCCAGGAACGGGTTCATTTCCTTCGGCAGATTCAAATAAGGCAGTTCTTTGTCGCCGCCGATATCCAACGTGCGGACAACGACCGGTTTGCCTTCCATTTTTTCCAGCACGGTCTTGTAGGCGTTGAATTGAACTTCCTCTGAAGGCAGCTCTGTGCGTCCCATGTACAGGAATTCTGTCCGGTACAAGCCCACTCCTTCACCGCCGTTCTCCAGCACGCCCGTCACGTCGTTAGGCGTACCGATGTTCGCAGCCAATTCCACGTGAACGCCGTCTTTCGACGTCGTCTGCACCTCGCGCAGCTTCTTCCATTCTTCGATCTGCACCAGGTACTTATCGCGTTTGGCTTTGTACTCGTTCAGAACATCCTCGGTCGGATTGATAATGACACTGCCGTCCAATCCGTCCACGATCACCAGATCGCCGCTGTTTACCTTATCCAGCACCTCTTTGGTACCAACAACCGCCGGGATTTCCAGCGAGCGGGCCATGATTGCCGAGTGCGACGTCCGTCCGCCGATATTCGTTGTAAAGCCTTTAACGTAATTGCGATTCAACTGTGCCGTATCCGACGGCGTCAAGTCTTCCGCAATCACGATGACTTCCTCGTTGATGTCAGCCGGGTTGACGTAGTTCAGTCCGAGCAAATGCGTAAGCACACGCTTGGTAACGTCTCGCATATCTGCTGCGCGTTCCTTGAGGTAGGCGCTTTTCATATTTTCAAACATCGAGATGAATTCATTAGCGGTTTCATTCAGAGCGTACTCCGCACTTACGTTCTCAGCCGTGATTTTATCGCGAACCGGCGTCAACAGCTCAGGGTCGTTCAAAATCAACAAATGGGATTCAAAAATCTCCGCTTTCTTCTCACCAAGCTCTTGAAGCGTGCGCTCTTTGATCGCTTCGAGCTCCTGTTGAGATTTGGCCAGAGCTTCGTCCAGGCGTGCCAATTCCGCAGCGGAATCGGAAGCATCCCGACGATGAATCGTATAGTCGGGATGTTCCAACTTGAAAGCTTTGGCGATGGCCACGCCAGCCGAAGCGGCAATGCCTTCAATCTTAAGCATTCACTTCTCCAAGCCCTTCGTTAACCATCACTTCGGTGAGCGCTTGAAGTGCTGCTTCTGCTTCTTCGCCTTCAACGATCAGCTTCAGCGAATCGCCTTGTTCCAGACCCAAGGACAGTACGCCGAGGATCGATTTCAGCGTTACTTTCTTGCCGCCGGCTTCAGCGAAGGATTCGGCCCCCTTGAATTTGTTAGCAGTGTTCACCAGAGCCGTTGCCGGGCGTGCATGAATTCCGTCTTCATCCGTAATTTTGAACATTCTTTCCATGAGTAATCCTCTCGCTTTCTGAATTATAATTTTAGAAAAAAATATATAATACGCTCCTTACCCTATTGTAAGGGAACGTGAGAACCAATGCCAAATGCACCGCCGCGATCAAACGACAGCGCATTGGAGCTTTACTTAATAGTGACGATGTCGGCTTCGCCTTTGGATAGCTTGCCGGTTTTGTTCAGCTTCACGGACGCGCCTTCCGGCAAGTTCGAGAAGACGATTGGCGAAATAATGGATGGAGCATGTTCTTTCACATAATCCAGATCGACTTCCAGGATCGGTTGTCCAGCAGCGACCAGATCCCCTTCCTTCACCAGTACATTAAAGCCTTGGCCTTTCAGTTTAACGGTATTTACACCGATGTGCACCAGCACTTCCTTCCCGCCGTCCGACATAATGCCGATGGCATGCTTGCTTGGGAAGACGTTAAATACTTTCCCGTAAACCGGGGAACCAATCACCCCGTCGTGCGGAAGCACGGCAAATCCGTCGCCGGTCATTCTTTCCGAGAAGACAGGATCCGGTACATTGGAAATATCCATCAGCTCACCATTTACCGGCATGACGATATCTTCGTTGATAATCGCATCGCCGTCTTGGGCTGCTTGTTGTTCCACTTCAGCAGGTTTAACCTCTTCCGTCTTGACCGCTTCCGATTTCGCCGCAGGCCGCGGCGTCTTGCCGCTCATAATATCGGCAATTTGCGACTTGATCGTGTCGGAACGTGTTCCGAAGATCGCTTGAATATTGTTACCTACTTCTAGCACACCCGATGCGCCCAGTTTCTTGAGCTGATCCTTGCTGACATTTGCTTTATCCTTCACTTCCACCCGCAGCCGAGTGATGCAGGCATCCAAGTGAACGATGTTCTCTTGACCGCCCAGCGCGGACAAGATGTTATGCGGCAAATCGTCTTGCGAAGTTGCTCCACCAGCTCCCGCGCCTTCCTCATCGGAAACTTGATCTTCGCGGCCCGGCGTTTTCAAGTTAAACTTGCGAATCACGTAACGGAAACCGAAGTAGTAAATGACCGCCAGAATCAGACCAACGATGATGACGTTCCACCAAGGCGTCCGGTTTGGAATCACCCCGAAAATCAGGAAGTCGATCAAACCACCGGAGAAGGTCATCCCGATCTTCGTCCCTAGGATATGCATCGTCATAAAAGACAAACCTGCAAAGATCGTATGAACGGCAAACAACGCCGGTGCAACGAACAGGAACGAGAACTCCAGCGGTTCCGTAATCCCCGTCAAGAAGGAAGTTAATGCTGCCGAGCCCATAATCCCGGCCACATATTTCTTATACTCTGGACGAGCTTCGTGATAAATTGCCAGCGCAGCGGCAGGCAAACCAAACATCATGAACGGGAATTTACCGGTCATAAATGTACCGGCTGTAAACGGTACACCATCGCGCAGTTGTGCCATGAAGATCGATTGGTCCCCGCGCACAAGCTGACCTGCGCTATTGATGTATTCGCCAAATTCGAACCAGAACGGCGAGTAGAAGATATGGTGCAGACCAAACGGAATTAACGCCCGTTCGACTACCCCGAAGATAAACGCGGACAACGTCCGGTTTTGCTCCAGCATAAAGTGGGAAGCCGTGTTCAATCCGGTTTGGATCGGCGGCCAAATGATAACCATCAGCAATCCAAGCAGAACCGAAGTAGCCGCTGTCATAATCGGCACAAACCGTTTCCCGGCGAAGAAGCCAAGGTAAGACGGAAGCTCGATCCGGAAGAACCGGTTATACATTGCGGCAGCTAGGATACCCACGATAATACCGCCGAATACCCCCGTTGCCAACGTTGGGATCCCCAGTACATTGGCATAGGCTGGATCGGTTCCGATCATCGACGGTACTACTCCAATAACCGTTCCCATCGTCACGTTCATGACGAGGTACCCGATAATGGCCGCCAGACCGGCAACCCCCTCGCCCCCAGCCAGACCCACGGCGACGCCTACTGCAAACAGCAAGGCCAGGTTCGTAAAGACGATTTGGCCGGCGTTCATCATGACTGTAGCTACAGCATGAACTCCATGGTTATCCAAAGCTGGAACCAAGTTTAAGAACTCGGGGCTGACCAGCATATTGCCGATCCCGAGCAGCAAGCCTGCCGCCGGAAGAAGAGCTACCGGAAGCATCAGCGCTTTACCTACCCGTTGTAATACCCCAAACAAACGCTTAAACATAAATACCCTCCTGTAATTACTATGGTGGACTAACAAAAACAGGCATGAGCCAATATAGGTCTTTTGTGTTGTACCGTGATCGCTTACGGATATAATGCCCCGTAACCGTCCAATACAATCCAAAAAAACCTCTATCAACTCATGCCTGATCGAATCAGTCACACATTGTGATTATGAAGTTGTTGTTTTAATGCATTAGGAATTATAGCAGACCTTCTTTTTTCGCGCAAGCAAGCTATTGAAGATTTGCCGGCGCCACCCGGTGTAAATGCATGGTTAAATAACTAACCTCTGCCTTATAAACCGGCTGTTTCAGGCGCTGTTCCATAACTTTTGTCAATTTATAGGCAAGCGAATACAAAACAGGATATTCCTCTTTCAGTAGCCGTTCCAGCTTGTGGACTTCCCCCACTTGTTCGCCCCGCCGTATCCGTTCGATCGCAAATCGCAAATGGGTGAGCAGACGCGAATAGTCCAGCGAGTTGCGAAGGATGGAGAAGTGAAGCTCCTTCTCAATGATGCCTACCAAATCTGCGATCAACTGGGCATGTCCGCGGACCTCGCTGATATGACGGTTGGTGATGGCGCTGTTAATATGAAGCGCCACAAAGCCGATTTCGTCTTCACCAAGATCAATCCCCAGCCTGTCCTTAATCAAACGTATGGCGTATTCCGCTAATTCATATTCCAGTGGATAAATTTCCTTTGTTTCGAACAAAAATGGATTATGAAACGCGATGTCCTGCTCCGCCCGCTTAATCGCAAACGCCAAGTGATCTGTCAACGCGATATGAATATGCTCATTCAGTTCGGTTTGGGTTTTTGAGGAAATATACATAATAATTTCGCCGATGATCTCGATCAGTTGCTCATCCACTTGGTGCACGAGTTGCTTGTATTGCTCCTGCTCTTGCTGGTTCGTAAGGATGAACATCTTCTCTACCGCTTCCAGCGAAATGGAATCTCCCGTTTTTCGGTTAAATCCGATGCCTTTGCCGATGACAACGACCTCGCCATGCTCCGGATGATTCGCGATGATGACATTGTTATTCAACACTTTGGCCACGCGCAGGCTGTTCACAACAGTAGCACCTCTTTTCCTATATTCCGAAAACGGTTAAGCCCATTATAATGGATTTTGGGGACGCCGTCAGCCGATTCCCAGGCATTTCAAAGGCGTCCTCACTCTCATGAGGAGCGGGACGCCGAGTTTCTTCATATCCTAGGACAAGATACACGGATGGAGGGCAGTTGTCAAGCCAACTTAGGCCCTACTTTTGGTCTGGGTCCGCCGCCTTTGAGGCCGCAGTTTCCAGTACAACCGAATCTGGAACTTTTGCGCCTGCTGCAGACTTGACGGAAGCCGTCTCGAGCTCCGGTTTTGCAGCGACAACTTTGCCTTTGGTCAGACTTTGGATTAACCGATCGAGCTCGATCCCGGAAACGCTCTTCAGCATATCAGGCGCTGTAGCCATCAGCTCGGTCACGTAATTGCTGACGCGAGCAGCTCCCTCGCCCTTGCCCGTATCGACCACGGTCAGCTTGTCGATGGAGGACAGTGGTGCAGCGATCTTGCTTGCCAGCTCCGGCAGCATTTTCGTTACGATATCGAGAATTGCCGCCTCGCCGAATTTCTGGAACGCTTCGGCCAGCTTCTCCTTCGCTTCGGCCTCTGCCAAGCCGCGCAGACGAATGATTTCGGCCTCTGCCGTCCCTTTCGCCCGTTCGGCATCCGCAATCGCCAGACCTTCTAACCGCTTCTGTTCAGCAGATGCTTTAGCTTGCTTTTCAATCGAGTATTGCAACGCATCAGCTTCCCGCATCTTCCGGGCTTTTTCTGCTTCTGCTGCTTGCTCGACGGCATAGCGGTCCGCCTCAGCCTTTTTCTTCACTTCGGCTTCAAGTTGCTTCTGACGGACGATTATTTCTTTCTCCTGCAGATCGATTTCCCGTTCCTTCCGTACCAGCTCAACCTTCATCTGCTCTTCGACCATCACTTGCTTCGCCCGAGCTTCCTGAATGTTATAAGCTTGGTCGGCTTCGGCTTTGGCGGTATCCTGCTCTTTCTTAAAGGACGCAACCTTCAGCTCCTTCTCCTTCTCTGCCTCGGCAATGTTCGTATCGCGGACCACCTCAGCCTTCTGCCCAGCTTCCTCCGCCAACGCCTTCTGGATTCGTGCATCCCGTTGAGCTTCCGCCTCAGCAATGTCGGCATCCCGCTTCACTGCAGCGATCCGCGGTTTCCCTAGCGCCTCCAGGTAACCGTGCTTATCTCGAACGTCCTTGATCGTGAACGAGACGATCTGCAGCCCCATTTTCTTCAGATCACGTGCTGCAACGCTTTGCACTTCCTGAGCGAACTTATCGCGGTTACGATACACTTCTTCAACGGTCATCGAACCCAAGATGGAGCGCAAATGACCTTCCAGCACTTCCTGTGCCTCGCCCTTCAACGACTCAATCGGCTTGCCCATAAATTGTTCTGCTGCTGTTGCGACGTCTTCAACCGAGCTGCCTACCTTAATAATGGCCACGCCGTCCGCAGATACCGGGACCCCCTGCTCGGTGTAGACCTCCGGCGTCATCACGTCAAGCTTATGAGACAGCAACGACAGAAACTCGGCTTTCTGAAAGATCGGCCAGATAAACGCCCCGCCGCCGCGCACGATCTTGATTTTGCGGCCGGATTGGTCGTCGGAAATGTTTTTGTTCCCTAGAAAAGACCCCGTCACGATCATTGCTTCATCGGGACCCACCGTTTTGTATCTTGCCCAAAATGCCAGCCCAAGCACGATGATGACTGCAATCACGATCCCGGGGATGAGTAGGAAATCAGCAACACCTTCGAACAATGACATCAGCTCCCTCTTCTTTAATTGGTACTACATCGGGTGGGGGTAAAGCTCGGAAACCTGGACGGTCCCGTCCTTCGCCGTCTCGATCACGACAACGGCGGTTCCGGCGGGAATCTCCTTCCGATCCCAGCTGGAAGCGATATGCAGCGAATTGCCGCCTGCCTGTTTCACCATCACTTCGCCAAATCCTTGCGCTGGAATAGGCACCGTGACTTCACCAATTTTACCGGGCAGCTCCGATTCGGAGAATCCCGTGGAATTCTCGCTGTTCTCCATCGGCTTCACATAGACGAAATAGACGAGAACAGACAGCAGGACGGCAATCACAATGGCTAACATCACTACAGCAGCTGTGCCAAGCCCGGAATATCGGTCCAGCAAAATGCCGGCTCCGCCAAAGGACGTGATCGCCGAGGCCGTGATGATCGGCTTGAGAAAATCGGCGGACAAGAAATCAAAGATGCCATCCAGCCAGCTTCCAATCAAGTCACCAAGCACGGCGCTGATGACGGCAAACAAAGCACCGCCGATAAAACAACCCCAAAACAGCGCTTCCATCCCGTTCCTCCCTCTACCCAAAATATTGTTGAACTCTACAATTAAATACGTAAATTGGTGAAATATGTTTCAAAAAAAGAAAAACCGGCCACGACGCAAATCGTAAGACCGGTTATTTGAAGTAACTAGTTAGGAAATGGCGATTACAGCGACATCCGATAAATTTCGAGCACGTCCTGTTTATCCAGCACGGCAAAGTTACCAAATGGACCAAAGCGGACCGCCTTATCGGCCATCACTTCCAATTGGCTGTCGTCAATGTCGTAATCCGCCAAGCGGCTTGGTGCACCAATGGAGTTCCAGAAGGAACGCAACGCTTCAATCCCCTCAAGCGCCACTGCCTCATCGCTCTTGCCCGCAGGGTCAACATGGAAGACGTTGATCGCCAGACGCTTAAAGCGGGCAACATCGTGCTTTAAGTTATATTTCATCCAGTTCGGGAACAGGATTGCCAGGCCGCCGCCATGCGGAATATCGTAAACCGCCGACACGGCATGCTCAATGTTGTGAGTCGCCCAATCTCCCGACAAGCCCATGTTCAGCACGCCGTTCAGCGCGAGCGTACCGCACAGCAGGATCGTCTCCCGAAGGTCGTAGTTTTCCAAATCCTGTACAAGCTTCGGTGCCGTTTCAATCACGGTCCGCAGCAGCCCTTCACAGAACTCATCCTGCAGCAACGTGTTTGGCGTCGGATGGAAGTAATGCTCGAATACATGAGACATGATATCCACCATGCCATATACCGTTTGATCTTTCGGCAACGTCACCGTAAACTGCGGATCAAGGATGGAGAATGCCGGATAAGCCAGCTTGCTGCCCCAGCCCAGCTTTTCCTTGGTCACTTCGTTGGAGATCACGGAGTTCCCGTTCATTTCGGAGCCGGTTGCAGCCATGGTCAGCACCGTACCAAGCGGCAGAGCATCCTTCGGCACAGCTTTGCGCTCTGCGAAATCCCACATATCCCCATCGTATTTCGCTCCGACGGCAATCGCCTTCGCACAGTCAAGCACGCTGCCGCCGCCAACCGCAAGCACCAGCTCGATGCCGTTGGATTTGCACAGCTCGACTCCACGATGCACCGTCGAAAGACGCGGGTTCGGTTCAACGCCTGCAAGCTCCGTTACTTCGGCGCCAATTTCGCGCAGAAGGGACGTTACTTGATCATACAGCCCGCTGCGTTTAATACTGCCGCCGCCGTAGACTAGCAGCACTTTTTTGCCGTAAGCCGGCACCTCGTTCCGAAGCGCCTCCAGCTGGCCTTTACCGAAGATCAGCTTCGTTGGATTATGAAATACGAAATTGTCCATCCCGTAACTCCTCCTTAAATTTAGGTTATATCAATGTAGTGTTTCTACTAAGCAATCGTGTTATTACTAACCTCTTCGAACTCCCAAACTATTATACTTCTAACTGTAACAACAAGCCAAACAGAAAAAGAAAGGATCACCCAAACCTTTACAGCTTGGAATGACCCTTCTCCTTTGTACCGATCCATGCCTTAACGTTTGCGGTACCCGATCGATTCCACAAAGCGTTCGAACGCCTCATGGCCTTCCGGCGTTGCTTTGAATACGCCGGCATGTCCAAGGATCTCGGCGAACTTGTGGCCCACCTCATCACGCAGCAGCGCTTCGGCCTCTTTACGCCCCAGCGACATGCCCACGCGTGCCACCAGTTCCTTCACCCAGTCCGCATGCACGGCCAAGCGGGCATTCGGTTCCGATACGGTTTGCTGATACAGCGCCTGATCACCGCTCAGAATGTCAGCAACCGCCGCCAGCTCTTCCTTCAACCGGCCCGGCAGGATGGCAACACCCATGACTTCAATCAGGCCGATGTTCTCCTTCTTGATATGATGCATCTCGCGGTGCGGATGGAAGATGCCTTCGGGATGCTGCTCATTCGTCCGGTTATTGCGCAGGACGATGTCCGCTTCATACCCGCCGTCCGCGCTGCGGCGGACAATCGGCGTCACCGTGTTATGCGGCACGAATTCCCCCTCCTGCTTGGAGAATGCGAGGACGCCAACAGACGGGTCGCTGTAGTGCTTCCATTTCTCGTACAGATGATCTACCGCTTCCAACACGGCTTCCCGGTTCTGACCGTTTACCCGCAGCACCGACATTGGCCACTTCACCCTGCCGACGGTAACACCGGCGAAGTCCGGATGCGCATAGACGACTTCGACTGGTGCTTTTTCCAATGGGAATGTGTGGCGTCCCCCCTGGAAATGATCATGCGTCAGAATCGACCCGCCGACGATCGGCAGATCCGCGTTGGAACCGATGAAGTAATGCGGGAACAACGTCGTGAATTCCAGCAACCGCTTAAACGTATCGCGGGTCAGCTTCATCGGAACATGATCGTGGTGGAACACGATGCAATGCTCATTGTAATAGACGTAAGGCGAGTATTGGAAAAACCACGGCTCTCCGTTTAACGTCAGCGGAATGACTCGCAAGTTCTGGCGGGCGGGATGATTCAACCGTCCAGCATACCCCACGTTCTCGCGGCACAGCTGACATTTTGGATATACCGGAGGGGGCAGCAGCTTCGCCATCGCGATTTCCTTCGGATTTTTCTCCGGTTTGGACAGATTGATCGTGATTTCCATGTCTCCAAACGGTGTGGGCTGCTCCCAATAGATGTTCTGGCGCACCCGGTCCATCCGAATGTAATTGCTGGCTACCGACAGTTTGTAGAAGGCGTCGGTCGCGGCGGCAATTCCCTGCTCGCTTTCCGTTTTGCGGAAGGCAGCGATCGTTTCCGACGGGCGCGGCATGAGCAGGCCCATGATTTTCGCATCCAGCAAATCGCGGTACGTAGCGGTGTTTTCCGGTATCAAACCGATGGCAAGCCCGTAATCGATTAGAATCTCAAGCGGTTCCTGTGGTCCAGTCAGCGCCTCTGTCGCCACTTCACCGGCGTACGGCTCATCGAAGGCGAACAACTCTAGGAGACGATTACGCGAATAGTCCACGTCCCACCAATCGATCAAGCCTTGTTCGAGCGCATAATTCACCAGCCGTTCAATCGCATGAAGCGCGTCTTGACGACTTTTCTCTTCGACTCCCATCCATAACACCCCTTAGTCGTTATAGCCGTTCGGATGGCTGTTATGCCATTGCCATGCACTTTCAATGATGCTGGACAACTTGTTGCGGGTCGGATTCCAGCCCAGCACGCGGCGGGCTTTGTCCGAGGAAGCAATGAGCACCGCCGGATCGCCAGCACGGCGCGGACTGATGACAACCGGGAAGTCACGGCCGGTGACCTGCTTCACGGTTTCGATAACTTCCTTCACCGAGAAACCTTGCCCGTTGCCAAGGTTAAATACATCGCTCTCCCCGCCGCTAAGCAAATGATCCACCGCGCGCAGATGGGCATCGGCCAAGTCGCTGACGTGGATATAGTCACGGATGCAGGTACCGTCCCCCGTGTTGTAGTCATCACCAAACACCTGAATGGATGGACGTTGTCCCAATGCCGCTTGAATGATCAATGGGATCAGATGGCTTTCCGGGCGATGGTCCTCGCCGATTTTGCCGCTCTCATGGGCACCAGCGGCGTTGAAGTAACGCAAGGACACGTATTTGATCCCCAGCACCTGATCGAACCAAGCCATCATCCGTTCCATCGTCAGCTTGGTTTCCCCATAGACATTCGTTGGCCGGGTTGGATCACTCTCTTCAATTGGCACCTTTTCAGGTTCACCATAGGTTGCCGCCGTGGAAGAGAACACGATTTTACGTACATTCGCCTGATCCATCGCATCCAGCAAACAAAGCGTCCCGTACACGTTGTTGTCAAAATATTTCACCGGATCCTTCATACTCTCCCCAACCAGAGAGTTCGCGGCAAAATGAATAACCGCTTCAATCTCGTTCTCGGCGAACAACTTGGCCAGCAGCGGCTTATCACGCAGATCTCCTTCGTACAGCTTACCGCCGAGCAACGCCTCGCGATGTCCAGTCTGCAGGTTGTCGATCACCACAACCTCTCTGCCTTGCTCCAGCAACGCTGCTACCGTATGCGAACCGATATAACCGGCTCCTCCCGTTACCAATATCGCCATGCGGATTACTCCCCTTTCATCTCATGCACGCCGTCGCCTACGCCGCACACGTAAAATTCGCCTTCCAGCCCGGTCCGCTCTTGATAAGCCCGGCCAACCTCGGACACGAACTTTTCTACCGAATCTTCATGTACCAGCGATACCGTGCAGCCGCCAAATCCGGCACCGGTCATCCGAGCACCCAAGGTGCCTTCAATCTTACGGGCTTCCTCTACCATCACGTCCAGCTCCAGGCAGCTCACCTCGTACAAATCCCGCAGCGAATCATGCGAGGCATTCATCAGCTCGCCAAAAGCCTTCAGATCGTTGGCGCTCAGCGCATCCACCGATTTCAACACGCGCGCGTTCTCTTCCACTACGTGTTTGGCCCGTTTGTACAGCACTTCGTTCGTAAAATCTCCCCGCCACTGCTCCAACTGCTCCGGTTTCAGATGAGCCAGGAACTGCAAGCCCGGCTCACGCTTCTGCAAAATCTCCAGCGCTGCATCGCATTCCGACCGCCGTTCATTGTATTTCGAGTCAACCAGCCCGCGGCGTTTCTTCGTATTGCCGATGACCAGCTTATACGCACCTGTCCGGAACGGAACCAGCTTGTATTCCAAAGTGTCACACATCAGCAGGATCGCATGGTCCTTCGCCCCGTTCGCCACTGCAAATTGGTCCATAATGCCGCTGTTTACGCCGACGTATTGATTCTCAGCCCGCTGCGATAACCGAGCGATTTCCACCTTATCGAGCTCTTTCCCTTCCATGCTCACAAGTGCCAAAGCCGTGACCACTTCAATCGAGGCGGAGGAGGACAGGCCCGAACCGTTCGGAATTTCGCCGTGGAACAAGAGATCATACCCGCTGGTAAGCGAGATCCCCAGCTTTTTCAGCTCCACGTAAACGCCGATCGGATAGTCGATCCATTCTCCGGTTTTGCTTGTGCCCAGCTCTTCCAATGCCAGCTCTGCCCTGTACGGAAGGTTACTGGAAGCAAAAGCGACTTTGCCGTCGGAGCGCTTGCGGATCGCCAGCGTCGTCCCAAATTCTAATGCAGCCGGGAAGACATACCCCCCGTTGTAGTCAATATGCTCACCGATCAAGTTCACCCGTCCCGGGGCGTTAAATACGCGAATCGGCTCAGTGCTTTCCCCGTATTTGGATATAAACAATTGTTCCATTTCCTGCTTTTTCATCAACGTACACCCCATCGTCATGGAATCTTTAATCCTTGTATCCAGTATAATGAAATCGCTTTGCGTTGATAATGCAACTTTGCGAGATCAATATAGATAAATGTGACTTTTCAGAGTAAAATGGGAGCGAAGTCTTATGGGGCGTTACCCGTCCCTTTATCCAAAGGAGACCCTCCCATGCTTAAAGAAACCTACAGCGCGGCCGCCAACCCGGATTTGATCGAGACCGATGAGCTGCATGTTCTGTTCGCCGGCGAAAGTCAAACTCTCCCCGATCACCGATTGGGCCCGAAAATTTATGATTATTACCTCCTGCACTTCGTAGAGCAAGGCAAGGGCACGTTCCGAACCGAATCCGCTTCCTATGAGCTGAGTAAAGGGAATGGCTTCCTGATTCTCCCCGATCAGCTCGTCAGTTATGCTTCCGATGTGACCGAGCCTTGGCGTTACCGTTGGATCGCCTTCACCGGTGTGAAGGCGGCTGAACTCGTGAAACGAGCTGGCTTCACACCGCAGCAGCCAGTGTTCCGGCAAGACGGGGACAGCCCGATCCCTGCCTTGCTCAGCAGCGTGTTACAAGCTTTCCAAGCGAAAAAAAACAGCTCCCATCTGCTATCGCTGGGGCTGCTGCACCAAATTATGGCCGAAGCCCAAGAGACGCTTGGCATGGCCTCGGCGCTGCCGTCAGGTGAATCGGGTGTTCAGCGAATCGTGAAGCAAATGATTCATTATATGGCCAGCCAATACGCGCATCCGGTCTCCATCGAGCAGATGTGCGCATCCTTGGGCTATAATCGAGCTTATCTATCACGGATATTCAAAAAAGAAACGGGCTTCACCCCCGTCACCTACCTGTTGAAGCTGAGAATTGATAAGTCCCGTCAGCTGCTGCGCGAACGTCCCGAGCTGTCGATTGAACAGATCGCAGCTTCGGTCGGCCTTACCGATCCGCTCTACTTCTCAAGGCAGTTCCGCCGGTTCCATAACGAGTCGCCAAGCGAGTATCGCCGTACGGTTACGCGGAATCCCGCGAAGGAGTGAAGGCTCGTCGCTTAACTCGCCGCTTAACTCGCGAGCCCTGTCTCACTCCGATAGGCCCAGCTTCCGGGCAACGGCCCCCAGCACCTCGCCAATCGGCTCGGTGATCAAGAGGTCAGCCCGGTTATCATACGCAGTGGACGAGGCGTTGATCAGCACCGTCCGTTCGCCGCGGAAATAGGTGACCAGGTGCGCTGCGGGCTGCACGGTCAGCGAGGTCCCGCCGATCACCAGCAAATCGGCACTGGCAATCGCCGTTACTGTGTCCTGGATGACCTGATCATTCAGACTCTCGCCATACAGCACCACATCCGGCTTGATGATACCGCCGCAGTTGCAGTACGGCACGACGTCTTCGCTGTCCATGACATCCTTTAACATATAGGTACGGCCGCACTCCATGCAGGTATTGCGGTGCACCGATCCGTGCAGCTCCAGTACGCGTCGGCTGCCCGCCTGTTGATGGAGCCCGTCGATATTTTGCGTCACCACGGCGCTTAGCTTCCCTGCTCGCTCCAGCTCCGCCAAGCAGCGGTGTGCGGCGTTGGGCTGAGCTTCCGGATGGAGCATTTTCGTCTTATAGAAATCGAAAAATACGTCCGGATGCCGATCGAAGAACCTCCGGCTCAAAATCTCCTCCGGTGGATAAGGCGACGCATTCTCCATCTGATAAATGCCGGCTGCCGAACGAAAGTCAGGAATTCCGCTTTCGGTGGATACTCCAGCCCCCCCGAAGAAGACGATGTTTGAACTCTCCTCCATCCATGCTGCCAACGTGTCGATCTCTTTGCTCATCCGCTTTGAACCTCCTATGGATGTATCGTCAACTCACGATAATTGGATATTATGACGTCCGCGTCCCGTAAATAAACCACTGCATCCTGGGCTTCTTCGCCATACTCCTCCGCCACGCCGATATTCATCACGACGCCCGCACGCTTCCCCATTTGCATATCGGCGTTACTGTCGCCAATAACCACCGCTTCACCGGGCGAAAGCCCCAGCTCACGGCAGGCGAGCAGCGCCATGTCCGGCCCAGGCTTGCCTCGGGCGACGCGATCTCGGCCGACCACACTGGTAAAGGCATCTCGGATGCCAAGCCATTTCAGATGCTCCAGCGCCTCCGAGGTCGAGTCGGAGGTGACCACTGCCAGCTTGACTCCCGCCTCTCGGCAACTCTGGACAAAGTCGCGCAGCCCGGGCAACGGCACCGCTTCCCGCCGCCGCTTAAGCTCCGCCATGGCCGCACTATTTAATTCGCGAACCGCCGTGATCGCTTCATTCCAGGGCAGGCCTGCGGCATACAACGTCGAGGCCAGCAGCGCGATAATCTCTTCTTCCGTCCCCATGGCAACCGGACCGGTTTTGTCGTAACCGATCACCCGGTTCCGCTCATCCGTTTGAAGGCCGAGCAGCGTGGATTTGTTGAACCCGCCCGGCGAGCCCAACTCGGCCAGCTTCCGCTCCATCAGATCGGTTAACACCGCGGCCCAGCTGCCCCATAGCCCCATAAAATTCAACAACGTTCCATCTTTATCGAACAAAATGGCCTTGCAAGCTGCTTGTTGCCCGCGTACTTCAATCGTGGCCATCCTCGCTCCCCCTTCCGCAACATTGTCCTTATTATACCATTTTCAGAGATGTGGGCTGCGTCGACTCTAAAAATACATCTCTTTCATTCCTATGATTAATAGGGATCTTTTGGTGTTTTCTTAAAATTTTAGATAAATCCGTTTCAACATGGGAATCCGTGGTAAATAAAACATACGTACTCCAAAATAAAATCCAAGGAGGGATTCGATGGCACGAAGCCAAAGCAAAATGACCCGGGAAGAAGCCGGACGTCTGGGAGGACTGGCCACGGCCAAAAACCACGGCAAAGCCTTTTATAAGCAAATCGGGCAAAAAGGCGGCGAAGCGACCTCGAAAACCCACAACCGCGAATTTTATCAGGAAATCGGTCAAAAGGGCGGCGAGGCGACATCCCAGAAGCACGATAAAGGCTTTTACCGGGAAATCGGCCGTAAAGGCGGGATCGCCCGCAGCAAACCTGGAATTCAAGCGTAAGTCATAAGAAATCTCCGGAACCCCCGGAGATTCTCTTTGTTTTCATAGAACCGATCCGCTCTTGTCCCCATGCTTTTTCCTGTGATCGATAACTAGAAAATCATAACCACTTGTGATAGACTTTAGAGAAAACCTTTAGCGGTGTAAAGCTCCAAAACTATAATGAATTATGGGGGGATCGGAGATCATGCCAGCCAAGAAAATGCGTTCTGATATGATCAAAAAAGGCTTCGACCGTGCGCCGCACCGCAGCTTGCTGCGTGCTGCAGGCGTGAAGGAAGAAGATTTCGGCAAACCGTTTATCGCGGTCTGCAACTCTTATATCGATATCGTGCCAGGGCACGTGCACTTACAAGAGTTCGGTAAAATCGTGAAGGAGGCAATCCGCGAAGCGGGCGGCGTTCCGTTTGAATTCAATACCATTGGCGTAGACGACGGGATCGCGATGGGGCACATCGGGATGCGTTATTCCCTGCCAAGCCGGGAAATCATCGCCGACTCGCTTGAAACCGTGGTTTCGGCTCACTGGTTCGATGGAATGGTCTGCATTCCTAACTGCGACAAAATTACGCCAGGGATGATGATGGGTGCTTTGCGTGTGAATATCCCGACCGTCTTCGTCAGCGGCGGCCCAATGAAAGCCGGCGTCGACAGCAAAGGACGCAGATTGTCCTTGACTTCCGTCTTTGAAGGCGTGGGTGCCCACCAAGCTGGACAAATCAGCGACAAGGACTTGCTCGAACTGGAACAATACGGCTGTCCGACCTGCGGTTCGTGTTCCGGCATGTTCACGGCCAACTCGATGAACTGCCTGGCCGAAGCGCTGGGCTTGGCATTGCCAGGGAACGGCACCATCCTTGCTGTAGCCGAAGAACGCCGGGATTTCGTCCGGAAGTCGGCACAACAGTTGATGAAGCTGATCGAAATGGATCTGAAACCACGTGACATCGTAACAAAAGAATCGATCGACAACGCCTTTGCGCTCGATATGGCGATGGGCGGCTCCACGAACACCGTTCTCCATACGCTGGCTTTGGCCCAAGAAGCAGGGATCGATTACCCGTTGGAACGGATTAATGAAGTGGCAAACCGCGTGCCTCATATTGCGAAGCTGGCTCCGGCCTCCGATATCTTCATCGAGGACGTACATCGGGCTGGCGGCGTCAGCGCTGTGCTCAACGAGCTGTTGAAGAAGCCGGGAGCGATCTTCGGTGATCAAATCACCGTAACCGGCAAGACGCTGGCAGAGAACGTTGCCGGATGCGAAATCCTCGACCATAACGTCATCCGTCCGATCGACAATCCGCATTCCGAGAAAGGCGGTCTGGCTATTCTATATGGTAACCTGGCGCCGGAGGGCTCGGTGATCAAGGTAGGTGCTGTTGACCCTTCGGTTGGCGGATACCATAAAGGTCCGGCCATCTGTTTCGACTCGCAGGAAGAAGCGCTCGAAGGGATCGCAAACGGCAAAGTCAAAGAAGGTTGCGTTGTCGTCATCCGTTATGAAGGACCTAAGGGTGGTCCAGGTATGCCGGAAATGCTGGCTCCAACATCGCAGATCGTCGGCATGGGTCTGGGCGCGAAGGTTGGTCTGATTACCGACGGACGCTTCTCCGGCGCTTCCCGCGGGATCAGTATCGGTCATATCTCACCAGAGGCTGCTGAAGGCGGTCCAATCGCTTTCGTGGAAGACGGCGACATCATCGAGCTTGACTTGAATAACCGCAAAATCGAGCTGCATGTCAGCGATGAAGAGCTTGCACGTCGCAAAGCAAATTGGAAAGGCTTTGAGCCAAAGGTGAAAACCGGTTATTTGGCCCGTTACTCCAAACTAGTCACCAACGCCAGCTCCGGCGGCGTAATGAAAATTTAACGAGCCTAACTCAAAAGGCCGTACCCGAATCATATTCGATTCGGATACGGCCTTTTTTCTTACTAAATAATTGATCAGAACGATTAACGCGTAGGCAAGGATACGCTAAGCAAAGACTCCTCTTCCACGGCTTCCGGCTTCTCATCAACCGTAGGATTGCTGCGATGCGAGCCGTTCTCGGCGAACCGTTCCAACAGCACATCCATCGGCATCACGATCATCTTCGGTACCAGCTCTTGAGGTTGCTCTTTTAATCTCGAGGTACCGGCAGGGTGAATAACACTCATTAATAATTTCAAATAGATCTTCGTCGAGCTGGCAAACCAGCCCTTCGGCAAATCTGTAATGATAAACCCAAATTGCTCCGGCCCCCGGTTAATCATGCTGACCCCATATAGCGCCTTAACTTCTTTTAGCTCAGGATGCTCAATCACATATTTTGCAAAGAGGGGTAACGTCTTCTCCACTTTACGAATCATTTGAATCGCCAAATGCACGCTTGTTCTGGCACGAGTTCCATACTCGAACAATTTTTTGTTGTCAAAATGAAGCTCCATCACCTGATCCCCGGATTGTAAGGTCTTCCCATTGTTCATTTCCACCGGCTCTCCGTGATAGGATCGAACTCGAAAATGAAGGAATGGATCCTCCGGTTCGGGAGTTTTCAATTGAAAAAGGATGTGGAAGATCTTCTCCCATACGAGCCATATGGCTACGATACATCGCTTCAACCAGGTAATCTTCACTGGCGTTCTCCCCTTCGGCGTTGCCGTTTCCTGTTTGCCTTGAAGCTTGGCCTCTTCCGTCACCTGAATCAGTTCATCAATGCGGATGCTTCGCAATCCGCGGCGATCCGCTTCCTTCAACACCCGCTCGAGCGCGATCAGCATTTCCGCCGGCGCTCCGGTGTTCGCTCCTAGGGTAGCACCACAGTCGTGCAGGAGAAAGACCTCGCCGCCTCGCAGCTTCTTCAACATCCGCTCCGTTAATCGGTCAGCGCCGACCTTAACCCGCCAATCGCCGAACATCGCCGACCACAACACGATCTGCGTTTTGCCGCGGTTCGCAAAATCAAACAAGTTGACAATGCCCCACGGCGGACGATAGTAATGAGAATTGAAGCCCGTCACGTCATAGATAATCTGATTCGTCTTCTGAATCTGCTTCTTAACAGCCGACGGCCCCATAAGCCAATTGGTCTTGTGCACATAATTGTGCGACCCGATCAAATGACCTTCCTCGTACATCCGTTTAATCAATTCGGGGTGTTTCTCCGCATTGGAACCAACGAGGAAAAACGTTGCTTTCGCTCCGTGGCGCTTGAGCAAATCAAGCAACTGTGGAGTATATTTCGGATCGGGACCATCGTCGAATGTCAGCGCAAACGCCTTCTCGCTGATCCCGCGCTTGAATACGCGAAAACCGAAAATCCGAGTGATCAATCCGGGTATAAAAGCGTACAGCGTAGAGATATAAAGTAACCATAGCAGCAAAGTCTCCATATGCTTTCCCCACTTTTCTATGATCAATGACTTTGGCATGCTCCGTGAAAAGCATAGCATCTACACTATTTTATCACAGACATCTTCAGATTAGGCGCATTTTTTTGGGGAAAGCATAGGAAATCGGTCAACCTTCCGCAGCCAGAATATCCATCGTTCGCCGGAACATTTCAGCGGCCAGATGCTTGGATCCTTCGGGCCGGTTTTGAACGAGGACGGCGACGGCATACTTGGGTTGATGGATCGGTCCGTAACCGATAAACCATTGATGATTCAACTGCTTCTGATTCTTCACAACCTCGGCAGTTCCAGATTTTCCAGCCAACGGCCAGTTGGCTTGCTGCACGGTTCGCCCCGTGCCGTCTGTGACTACCAACCTCATCATGGACAACAGTCGTTGGGCCGTTTGCGGCGTAATTTGTCCAGCAGAGGAGGGCGAAGCTTGTACCGGTAATGCGGAGAGCAGCGAACCGTCCTTATAACGGATCTCGCTGACTAAGCGGGGCGCCATCACCTGCCCGCCGTGGAGCAATGTAACTACCAAATTGGCTGCTTGCAACGGGGATACCAGCACGTCCCGTTGGCCAATTGCAGTCTGCGCCCGCACCCCGCCATCCGCCGCAGCCAGATTGCTAAACACCGCACCGGCTTCTTCCTGATCCAACGGTCGCAAGGAATCTCCGCCAAGGAAGGACGGGTCATGCCAGCTCACGGAACGCCCTAGCCCAAGCTTGGCGGCTGTCCGGGCGATTGCCTCCGCGCTCAGCCGTTCGCCCAGGGTGGCAAACACCACGTTACACGAGTGGGCAAAGCCTTCTTCCAACGTAAGATCTCCATGTCCACCTTCCTTCCAGCATGACAAGCCGTATTTTCCGTAATGCCCGCTGCAGTGGAACACCTCCCCAGGTACCGTCACTTTCTCTTCCAGCGCAGCCGCCGCAATGACCGTCTTAAAAATCGAACCCGGCACACTGGACTTAACCGCCTTATTACTCCAGTTGTCTGCTGATGGATTCACGTGGTGCGGATCGTAGAAAGGCAGGGATACCATCGAGACGATATCAGCGGTTTTGGCGTCCAGCACGACCACTGCTCCATCCGTCACGTTCATCTCCTTCGCTAACCCCTCGATCTTTTGCTGGAGGGTGTCATCCACTGTCGTTTGGATTTGCAGCGGATAATACCGGCTAGACTCCGCATTTACCCGCGTCCCCATCCCTGCCAAGGGATCCTTTCGGCCATCAACCGTGTAGGCCGCTCTGACACCGCCAATTCCACGGAGCAAGTTGTCCAGCGTCTTCTCTAACCCCGAAGCTCCAACCTGCAGCGTTAACGCGAAGTTCGGTTGGTGCTTTTCTTCTCGCAGCTTACGAATCACATCCGGCCGTTGCGTCACGAAGCCAAGCCACTGATTCCCTCGTTCCCCCGGCCCGTAGCGCGTCATATACGGCAGCACCTCCAGCCCTTCGAGACGAGGCAAAGTCCGGGCTGTTTCTTCATTGAGCCGAAGTGGCTCTCCAGGCTCACCCCCAGGTTTGGGCCAAACGTAGGGCCGCTCCAGCTGTTCCCACTTTTTTTGGAGTTCGGGAATCGTTGTCCCCAAGGCGGCCGCGAGACCGGTAAGCTGATCAGCTGCGGGTAACTGGCGTATAGGGAACAATATCGGAGTCCAACCGATTTCCCCTGTCAGCATCTTTCCGTTACGATCCAAAATATGACCTCGCCCCGGATCCAACTCAATACTTTCTTCGCGTTGCCGAACTGCAAGTTCGTTGATCGTCTTACCGCTTACGGTCACTGCCTTAAACGCTGAAGCCACTTGAATCCAAGCGATTCGCAGCGCAAATAGGGCCAACACTGCCGCAAAAGACAGTAATAGATAAAAGATCCGTTTTTTGCGCAATAACGACATCGTTCGCCCTCCATTCTGTTCCCATTATTTCCTGGGAAAAGTCGGGCTAAACTAGATAGGCTGTTGCGGCCAATAGAAACCTAGCTAAGATGAACGTAAAACAAAGACAGCCCTCCAAATTGCTACATCTCGTAGGTTAAAATGGATAGTGATTAACCCAAACCATTTCAGAGCTACATAGCAAAGGAGAGCTGATACTATGCAGTCTACCACAAAATTCGTCGGTTTAGATGTATCCAAAGAAAAAATTTCGGTTGCAATTGCAGATGTGAGCGGGGAAGCTCCACGCTATTACGGGAGCATTCCCCACACACCGGCAGCGTTACGCAAGCTTATCAAAGAGCTGGGAGCGGCCGAAACGCTATCGTTTTGCTACGAGGCAGGACCCACAGGTTACGAAACCTATCGCTGGATCACCTCCATGGGG
>NZ_JADQ01000025.1:0-63848 GCF_000518465.1 Paenibacillus sp. J14
GGCCTTCTATGATCTCCACTCCCTTGTATTTGCACAGACGCTTAAATATTTCGATCAAATCTCTCCTCACTTGATTATAGATCTCTTTCCGTCTATACTTCGGGGTGAACACGATATGGTATTTGCACATCCACTTCGTGTGAGCTAAACTATAGCTCTTGTTTGCCATCTAAGACCATTCCTTTCTTTTATTGAGCCTGAACATCTCAATTTTATGGGAATGGTCTAGTTGGTCAAACCTTCGTTCCTCCACCCGCATAGCGGGTGGTTTTTTGTTTCGCACGCTTCGCGAGCTCAACTGGCTAAAGCCATAACAAAGAAAAAAGGAGCCGAATCTCGGCCCCTTCTTTCTTTGGATAAGGGACTTACGCCCCTCCGCCGAACCGCTTGCGATACCCGCATTTCCGGCATAGCTCCTCTACGGCCTCGCGCCGAGAGAAGCCTTCGTATAGACGGTTCGCCCGTTCTCCTTCCACTATCTCTGAAAACGGCGTCTTGTACACATTCCCAAGATTAATGATCCCTTCCCCATCCAGACAGCAAGGAATGACCGTGCCGTCCACGAGAATTCCGGCTTGGTTGCGCAGCGCATGGCAGAAGCCTTTGCCATCGTCCTCCGGAGCGCGCAAGTCCGGCCAATCAAATTCGTAATCTTGGTTCAAGTAGATCCGCTCGGCTAATTTAACCCCGCTTCCCGGTGTGACCTTCTCCTCAATCCGGTAATCTAGGTTGAATTCCTCCTCAATGATGGCGAGCGTCTCCCGGTTACGCATCCGTTGCAGGTTCGTCTCATTATCCTGCGTCAAATTCCACAGCCGGAACGAAACGATCAAATCGGACGCAGCTACCGCCTCTCGCACGAAGGACAAAACGTTTTGCAAATACCCCTCCCGGTCAGTTGAACCTTCATGTCCATCAAAGCTGTGCAGCGAAAAATTCATCTGCCGCAGCGCCGGCTTGCCAAGCAGCTTATGCCGCACTTTGGGGAGCAGCGTGCCGTTCGTGGTGATGTTGACCTTAAACCCTTTTTCGTGACTGATGTCGAGCAACTGATCGATCTTGGGGTGCAGCAGCGGCTCGCCTTTGACATGGAAATAAATATAGTCCGTATGCGGCTTGATGTCGTCCAGAATTTTGCGAAAATCCTCCACCTTGATAAACTGCGCCTGGCGATGGGTAGGCGGACAGAAGCTGCAAGCCAAATTGCAGATGCTGGTCGTTTCGATATAGAACTTTTTAAATTTTTTCATGGTGACCTACTTCGTTTAAATTTTAGTTACTGTCTTATTCTATCAATGAATGGCGGTTAGTAAAAGATCATATGATCTTTGTCCGCTTTATAGTAATCCAGTCGGTCTTGCAAAGTCCCAGTGTGGAATTCGAACATATGGCCGTCCGGGTCCAGAAAATAAATTGACTTTTGGTCGCGCGCATCTCTTTCACGCCCCGGCAATACTTCGACGTTGAATTCCCGAAGACGATTTTGATAAGCCTCGAAATCCCCCTCGTCGATCGAAAAAGCGATATGCGTATATGTACGGTGCTGCTTGTCCCTCGGAAGGTCTTCCTGATTTAAGGCAATCCACAGCCCGTTCAAATCGAAGTAGGCAAGTTTGCGCCCTTTCACCAGGGGACTCGCGCCAAAGACCTGCTCATAAAACGCCATGGATCGATCCAAATCAGATACGGAGAAACAGAAATGATTAATGCCGTTAATCTTCATACAAATCCTCCTAATTCTCTCAAACAGAACGTGACAAGGCCTGGTGCCCTGCCACGACGATCAATCTTCATCTTGCTTCGTTTTCCTAGTTTAGGATGTAGCTTTGGCGGTGATTCGCACGTTTTCCACAATAATCGGCGTACCTGCCCCTATCATATCCTGCCCCAGCACCAACGTCAAAGACTCCGGCTTCAGTACAAACAGACGTCCTTCCTGCGGCATGCCATTGATAAATAAATTGGTGTAGGCCCCGTCACCAATCCCGGCAAAAACCACAGGCGTATTCCCTGCGTCGTCCGTAAATTGATTGGCAGGGATGTGAACGGTCCCGGTCATATCAGCAGGGGCCGCATAAAAGTAACGGAATACGGCTGGGGTTACGAGAATTTCGACTGCAGGCGGTCCCGGCGGTCCTGGCGGTCCTGGCGGTCCCATTGGCCCGACTGCTCCTGACTCACCTTGGGGTCCCGGCGGTCCCATCGGCCCTCCGCTCCCTGGCATGCCCTGCGGCCCCGCCGGCCCGGGAACTCCCCTTATATCGGCCGGGTCTCCCGCTTCTCTCTCACGTATCCACCGCTCATACTGCCACAGTGCACGACGGTAGTCCCGCATCAGACTCACTGCTTGCTGATAACGATTCCGCAGCGAAGACACGGTCCGCTTCCGGCGTCGACGACGCGAGCTTGCCGGGCAGTGCTTCACCTTATGGGCTTGTTGTCGCCGTTTGTTTATGCGCATTGCCTTTTTACGCTCAGCTCTTACCGCTCCCATGCACCGCTTCCCCCTGGCCAGATGGTTCTTCAAGCCTTACTTTCCTATCCTATGAATAACCCGCCTTGGATGCTTGGGCAAATGGCTTCACGTCGTTCCAAAAATCCATATTCAACGGAGGCTGTCTGCCCTATCACTTAACGAAGTTGCATCATTATATATGATATATCGGACACCTTCGATACCATCAAAGATGAGGAGGTAATGTTAGATGCCTGTAATAAAACCCGTATTTACGGCAGTAGCATCCGCTCCAGTCGCCTCTGGGGGTGAAGTTACTACTGTAATTACACCAACGGTCTCCCGTTACTTCGCCACGTTAACAGCCGACATGATCGGTGCTACTGAAACGACCATTCCTGCCGACAGCTTCGTTGACGATGCCGACGCACCGATTACGGATCTGCCTGAGCTCACCACCACTGATTATCTCAACGTTTACATTAACGGCGTACTTCAACAAGCTTCGTTATCCACGCTGACCACGGCCAGCCTCGTGCTCGACACCGTGGACTTGACCCCGGGGATTCCCGTTATGATTGAAGTGGGCAGCTTCAGCAACGTCGTTTCCACGATCACGACCCCGCCAACGATATCGGCGCCTACGATTACGATTATCACGTAATCCATATTGACGAGCTGTCGCCTCATGGCATAAAATATTGCCAATGATAACGCAATAAGGCGATGGAGTTCGCCTGAACCGCTCATTTGGAGCTGATGACTCCTACCAGATTCTCTGGTAGGAGTCTGTCTATTTTTCAGGAGGTCGAGCATATTGAATATCCTTGCATTGATTGTTGGGGGCTTCCTCGGTACCCTGCTCCGCTACGGTCTGTCCCTCTGGATTCCAAACATCGGAGCTTTCCCCCTATCGATCCTGCTCATCAACTGGGCCGGTTGCCTATTTCTCGGGTGGTTGTTTACCGTCGCAGCTTTGCGAAAAACCCATCCCAGTCTACGCATCGGGGCTGGCACAGGATTTGCCGGTGCATTTACGACGTTCTCTACCTTCACGGTCCAGACCGTTGATGCGGTACATACCGGACAACTGGTTGCAGCACTAGCCTATCTGTTCATCAGCTTACTCGGCGGTCTTCTCATGGCTTGGATTGGAGTCCGCTTAGGTCAAAAACAACAAGCTCCTAAGGAAGGTGATCCCGCATGATCGGTATCGTAGGACTTGGCGGCATTCTCGGCACGTTGCTTCGTTATTACTTAGGCCAATGGATCTCTACCCAAACCGCCTCTCGCGGTTCGCAATTCCCTTGGGGAACTTGGGTGATCAATCTCAGCGGCAGCCTCCTGCTTGGCATCCTAGCCGGACTCCACACACGGCAGGCCATCTCTGACTGGAGTTGGTTGATGATAGGCACGGGATTTTGTGGGGCCTACACAACATTCTCCACTTTTGGATATGAAACAATCACCCTAATCAACAAAGGGCAAAAACAAAAGGCTATCGTGTATGTGCTCACCTCGGCTTTACTCGGCGTGACTTTCGCATGGTTCGGCAGCTGGCTTGCCTCATACTAGCGATACCGCTCATTCCAAAGGCATCCGCCCGTATAACGATCAAGCGTCTCGGCTCCAGCATATAATGCAGCAAATCCGCAAACATGCGAGAAAAGGTGATTCCAATTGGCCAGTTTTCGTAGAGCTTATTTGCTGAAACAACGCATTGCCGGGAAGATGCTCAGGTTGAACGGAGTTCATGGTGTAGGTGTCGGTTTGCGGGACCCCAAACACCCAAAACGAGGCGCAGCCATTATTGTTTATGCCGATACTCTGTCCAAAGCCGCTGCTGCCAAAAAAAACAAGTCACCCCGCACCACAGCATTACCTCGTTATCTCAAACCTCGGGCTGGCGTGCCGTTTCGAATCGTTCGTTCCCCCAGGTTCTGTAAAGGTTCCGGTAACGGTCCGAGCACCAGGTTCACTCGCCGAATTCGCCCGGTCGTGGCCGGCTACAGCGTGGGCACTTCGGACTCCTCCGGCACAGCTGGTTTGATCGTCAGCGATGCTTCCGGATGTGAACGTCTGATCCTTAGTAACAACCACGTTCTCGTTAATAATAATACCCGGCGTTTCTCTGCCACGGTGCAGCCGGGAGGCGCCGATGGAGGTACCGTTCCCAAGGACCGCATCGGTCAGCTGGACCGTTTCGTTAAGCTGAGCCGCAAACGGGCGAATTATTTGGACGCGGCCACCGCCAAACCTTTGCGACGCTCTTTGCTGAGACCAGCCTATGCCGTCTTTGGCATCGTCCCCGGGCATGTACGATCCTATAAAGTTGGCGATCGTCTCAAGAAGGTAGGACGGACGACCGGTGTGGTGACCGGTACGGTGGAATCGATCCATACCGATGTTCAGGTCGACTACGGGGATTACGGCAATTTGGGGACGATTACCTTCAAGAACCAAAGCGTGATCCGCGGCAAGCGCCCCGTCTCCCTGGAAGGCGATTCCGGCTCCGTGTGGCTGACGAGCAAAGGCAATCTTGCCGCTGCAGTTAACTTTGCGGGATCGGAAAACGGAATGTTGTCTATCTCCTATCCCATTGAATGGTTTATGCAGGTGTTTGGCACGAGGGCAGCGAAGCCTGCGTCGGGGCGACTGCTGCGAGCCCAACGGGGGAAGAGCAATAGGTTTATATGCATTCGGCCATTACCGGTGAAACTGGTCAAATCCCTTCGACCGATTACGGCATCTCCTCGACCACTCCGTCGGCATGCTACAGCAAAAAAAGCTCCCTAAGGGTATCCTTGGGGAGCTTACGATGTTATTCCATAAAATCTTTCAGCCGCTTGCTGCGGCTTGGATGCCGGAGTTTGCGCAGCGCTTTGGCTTCAATCTGACGAATCCGTTCGCGCGTTACCCCAAACTCCTTGCCAACCTCTTCCAACGTCCGCGTCCGGCCGTCATCCATCCCGAAACGCAGGCGAAGGACATTTTCCTCACGCTCTGTCAGTGTATCCAATACTTCTTCCAACTGCTCCTTTAACAACTCATAAGCTGCAGCTTCTGCCGGAGCCGGAGCATCGTGATCTTCGATGAAGTCGCCGAGATTCGAATCGTTCTCTTCACCAATTGGCGTTTCCAACGAGACCGGCTCCTGAGCAATCTTCATGATCTCCCGCACCTTATCCGGCGTTAGATCCATCTCCTTCGCGATCTCCTCCGGAGTCGGCTCGCGTCCGATCTCCTGGAGCAACTGCCGGGAGACACGGATCAATTTATTAATGGTTTCCACCATATGAACCGGAATTCGGATCGTCCGGGCTTGGTCTGCAATCGCACGGGTAATCGCTTGACGAATCCACCAGGTGGCGTAAGTACTGAACTTGAATCCTTTCGAATAATCGAACTTCTCCACCGCTTTGATCAAGCCCATGTTGCCCTCTTGAATCAGGTCCAGGAATACCATCCCGCGCCCAACATAACGACGGGCAATGCTGACCACCAATCTGAGATTCGCTTCAGCCAATCTGCGCTTCGCTTCCTCATCCCCGTTCTCGATGCGCTGCGCAAGCTCAATTTCCTCCTCTGCGGACAACAGAGGCACGCGCCCGATTTCCTTCAGATACATTCTGACCGGGTCATCGATTTTAATTCCTGGCGGTAACGTCAGATCGTCGGTGTAATCCAATTCATTATTCTTCAAGTCCTCTGTCATCTTCCAGACCCCCACCCTAAAAATTAAATGCGAAAACCACTTCTATATCTCTAAAGCCACAAATCCATTTGACAAATGATTGATTTTATGCTATTATTGAGAAGATTATTGCGTGAGTGTTTTGTGATTGGCTATCCGTCATTTTACCACAGTTCATTATTTTATACAACATTTATTTATTTTTAATTTTGTTCGCAGAGTGAGACGCTGATCCTTCCGGATCAGCGTTTTTTGGTTTGCCTATGACTCTAAATCGATCAATCAAGACAGATCTTCCCAAGCCCGTAACAATGCCCCTTGGAAAATTTCCAACGGTTGTGCCCCTGAGACTGCATACTTCCCGCGCAGCACAAAGAACGGTACGCCGCGAATCCCAAGTCTTCTTGCTTCATTCTCATCCTCGCGAACAGCATCGGCATACGTATTTTGCTCCAACACTTCCCTAACGGCGGCACCATCCAAGCCCACCTCTTCCGCCAAACGAACCAATGTGTCCCGGTCCCCGATATGCAGCGAATCCGTAAAATAAGCCCGGAACAACCGCTCCGTCATCTCCTTCGCCTTGCCCTGTTCCCCAGCATAATGCGCTAAGCGATGAGCATCAAACGTATTCGTAGGAATGATCGTATCAAAGTTATACGTCAAGCCTTCCGTTTGAGCCTGCTGTGCAACATTGCGGTTAGATTCCTTCGCCTGCTCCAGGCTGAGGCCGTACTTGACCGCTAACAGTTCATGAATGCTCGACTCTGTATCCTTAGGTGCCCCTGGATCCAGTTCAAAGCTGCGGTATACGAGTTCGATCTCATCTCGATGACTAAAAGATTCTAATGCCCTTTCGAGGCGACGCTTGCCAATATAACAAAACGGACAGCCAAAGTCCGACCACACTTCAATTTTCACATCAATCTCCTCCTTTTTTAGCGCAAGCTCCTTGCCGGATTAGCCCTCATTCGCTGCCAGCTCTCCGACAAGGATGAATTGTTCAATCACCATCATATGGGATTTCCTTGCGTTTATGCTGCACCTTCCCGCAAGATGTGACTTGCTTGTCTAAGGCAGCTATAATAAACAAGTAAGGATATTTTTCCATAAGAGGTGATTCTATGAAAGTGACTTATTTGGGACATTCCTGCATCCTGGTAGACACAGGAAAGCATCAGTTGATCATTGATCCATTCCTCACCGGAAATCCTTCGGCAGCTGTCGCAGCCGATGACATTCAAGTCGATTATGTGCTTCTGACTCATGGTCATTCCGATCATATCGCAGATGCGGAAAGCATCGCCCGGCGAAACAATGCGCCGATTCTCGCCATTGTCGAGCTGGCAGATTATTTTGCTGGCACTGGACTGCAAACGGTTGGCATGAACCTTGGCGGCTCCCGTACGTTCCCGTTTGGTAAATTAAAATGGGTGCCTGCGCTGCACAGCTCGTCCGTTAATCATAACGGCGTAAATGTATATCTTGGCGTGGCCGCTGGAATCCTGCTCGATCTTGACGGAACAATCCTTTATCATGCCGGAGATACCGCCTTATTCAGCGATATGAAATTGGTTAGCTCTCGCGGCCCGGTCGATCTCGCATTCCTGCCGATTGGCGATCATTTTACTATGGGACCGGAGGATGCTCTAACCGCAGCTGAATGGATTGGCGCCAAGCACGTTGTCCCTGTGCACTACAATACGTTTGATGCCATTGCCCAGGACGGGGAACAATTTGTCGCAGATCTCGCACGGATCGGCATTACAGGTCATGCCTTGAAGCCGGGCGATTCTTTGGACAACTTCTAAATTTAAACGGATGAACAGCAAAATGGTTGCACTTTGCAGCAATTTTGCTGTTTTTTAATCCGCCAACTCCTTCCCCCGCGTCTCGGTCCCCAACCAAAACACGGCCAGTGCCCCAATTAGAATCGTCACGAAGAACATCCAGAAGATTCCTCCGATGGCGACGTGCCGGGCAACCAGCATGCCAACCAAATACGGAGCGATGACCCCGCCGACCCGTCCAAAGGAAGCGGCCAAGCCAACTCCGGTAGAACGCACCCGCGTCGGGTATAGTTCCGGGGTATACGCATACATGCCGCCCCATGCCCCCAGATTAAAGAAGGACAAGCAGATCCCGGCAGCAATCAGCATACCTTCGCTGGATGCAATGCCAAACCAGGCGGCGCTGGCTGCAGTGAGCAGCAAATACAACACCAGCACAAACTTACGCCCAAACTTCTCGATGAAATAGGCGGCCGTAAAATAGCCTGGTAATTGCGCCAACGTCATGATCAGCACGTATTCAAAGCTTTTGACCAAGCTGAAGCCTTTCAGGACCATCACCGAAGGCAGCCACAGAAACATGCCATAATACGAAAAGACAACGGTAAACCACAAAATCCATAGCATCACCGTCGAACGGCGGTGCGGAGAAGCCCAAACGGACTTAAACCGCTCCCCGAAAGAAAGACCCCGCTCTTGTAGATGACCCGTCTGCTGTTTAAATAGGGCCGGCTCCTGGATGGATTGGCGCAAGTACAGCGCGTATAACGCAGGGATCGCACCGATGAGAAAAGCGGCCTGCCATCCATAATCCGGTATGATGAAATACGAGATCAACGCCGAAGCAATCCAACCGGCAGCCCAGAAGCTCTCCAGCAGCACGACAGATTTTCCACGTTCCTGAACCGACACCGATTCAGATACCAATGTGGAAGCGACCGGAAGCTCACCGCCAAGCCCAAAGCCGGCAATAAAGCGAAGCAAGCAAAGGATCGCAAAACTTGTAGCGGCAGCCGACAAACCGCTGGCGATCGAGAAAATCAACAGTGTCCATAGAAGTACGGATTTGCGGCCAAACTTGTCCGCCATATAACCGGCAATCGCTGCGCCAAACGCCATCCCTACGGAGTTGATCGCGGTAAAGAAGCCGGTCTGCTGCGGCGTTAAGCTCCATTCTACCGCAAGTGCCGCAGCGATAAACGAAATCATCCCGACGTCCATCGCATCAAACATCCAGCTGAGCCCGGCGCTGAATAGCAGCTTCCGCCGTGCTGACGCGGGTCTTCCTTGGAAAGCCTGTTCCTGAGCATTCAAACGACTCGCCCCCTAACCAATCTTGTTCTAACTGTAGCTTATCCCGGAAAGCGGTCGATCCATGCTAAGATCTCATGCCTTCTTTCTTCTTGGACAGGATCCGGTTGCGAATCACGAATATGACGCCCAGCACAAGCAAGAATAAGACGTAGGAGAAGATCAAGTCCTGAAGATTTACCCCCGGAAACACGATCGATGCGCTTAAGATCCCAAACAGCCAGATACTTGACAGGTTCCCAACCAGGTTAGACCAGACATAAGAATGGAGCTTTAGATTCGAAATCGCCGACATAAACGAAATGAGATTGTTGGGCATAATCGGAATGGTGCGGAGAAAGATTACTGCCCATACCCCATAGCGGTCTAACCCTTTTTGCCATTTTTCGTATTTTTGCAGCTTAACTAACCACCGACGGTGAAACCAATCCGCAAAAAAGTATCTGCACATCAGATAAACGACCATCCCCGCCGCCGTACCAGCAATCCAGCTGGCGAATAAACCGTTCGTGATCCCCAGCAGGGAGAGATGCAGCATCACGATCGTGGCAAATGGAAAAAATCCAAAAAGCCCCTGTACAACTGCGAGCGGGATCGTTAGAAGCAGGATCGAGTATCCGCCCAACTGCGTCGTCTCCAAGAACCAGTCCGTGATTTCTTTAACCCATTCGTTCAAATGATTTGATCCCCATTCCCCAAAGCATTTTAAGCCTCAACAACCCGTTTTCCCAAAATAACGAGATCCCGTTCTACGCCATCCAAATTGGCTACCCGGGGCAAATGCGCCCAACGTTCGAAGCCGAACTTACTAAGCAGCTTTAGGCTCGGCTCGTTATGACCAAACACGAATCCAAGCAGCGTATGTACCCCAATCTCAGGACAAACCGCAAAAGCTCGGTTTAACAAGATTCCTCCGATTCCGCGAGAACGGTAGGCTTCTGTAATATAAATACTGATTTCGGCTGTTCCGTTATAGGCCGGTCGCCCGTAAAAGGACTGAAAGCTGAGCCAGGCGATGACTTTTCCCTCGGATTTCATGACCAATAGCGGCCGGAAATCAGGCGAATGCTCATCAAACCATTTCCGTCTGGCTTCAACGGTCACCGGCTCCAAATCGGCGGTAACCATGCGTCCAGCGATCGTCTCATTGTAAATCGCCACGATCGCCGGCAAGTCCTCCGGCGTGGCGTCTTCAATTGTATATTCGAAATGTTCCGTCATATGTACATGCTCACAGTCCTTACACAATTTTGTTGTACAGCTTAAGCACACTAAAATGCATGCCTTCATGATACGTTGTAAAATTGATTAACTGGCCGACGGTTTCAATCCGATAGCCGGTATCGTTCTTACCAGCTTCAAAGTTTGGGACCGTACAAAATCAAGCTGCCGCCAAATCATCTCTTCCATTCCCTTTCCCTCCTAGTCCATTTCATGTTTAATTTGAACGTAGTGCTCCACTGTAGGCATGGGATCGTAGAATGGATGAAGCAGCGTTTTCCATTCCTCATAATCAGGAGATTGACGGAAACCTACCTCATGGGCAGAAATCGATTGCCAACGCACTAGTAGAATATATTTACTTTCGGTCTCTACACACTTATGAAGCTCATGTCCTAGATAACCGGACGCCCGGCTGATAATTTTCGAAGCCTTGCGGAATTGGCTTTCGAAATCATTGATCATTCCGGGCTTCACATGCAGCTCAGCTACTTCAAGAATCATCCTCTGCATCCCCTCCGTTCAACTGATTATAGCACGGACTTAGTGCTTTATGAATCCAAATTGCGGCAATTGAGCCTTCCCCCATAGCCACGCTAACCTGTTCCGCATGAAGTCCTAGATCTCCAGCCACCCACACACCAGGGACATTCGTCTGCTTCGTCCGGGGATTCGTCTCGATATGACGGTTCTCGGCAATGCGCACTCCCAACTGAGCGGCTAAACCGGAATGAACTTCATTGCCGCCAAACGCAATAAATCCCCGTTCTGCTGCTAAGCTCCGTCCATCCTGTAAGTTCACGCTGCGGATGAAGCCTTCGGATTGCTTCACTTCGGCGATGGCCGCTTCCTCGTAGCGAATCCCGTGTTCCTCCATCCGTTTCAGGAGCGATGGAGCAACAGGTGTCTGTTCATGATTCACATAAGTTAAATCACGGGTCCGCTGGATGAGCAGCAGGGCCATCTTGGCACCGGTGTCCCCCGCCCCCATTAATACCGTATTACGCCCTTCAATTTCGTATCCGTCACAATCCGGGCAGACGTAGACGCTTAGCCCAAGCGTAGGAACCAAACCAGGGATATCGGGAAAACGGTCCAATACACCGGTCGCGAGCAGCAAGGTTCGACCTGAATACGTTTGGCCGGTTAAAGTTTTTACCTGAAATCCCTCCTCCCGTTTCTTTGCCTCGATTACGGTATCCTGCACAAATTTCACACCATAAGACTTCGCCTGTGTTCTCCCCCGGCTGCGTAATTCTTCGCCGGAAATCCCTTCCGGGAACCCCAGCAGATTATGATATTGCCGGCATAACGTAGATCTCCCGTAACCTGCGTCAATAACGAGTACATTGTGGACCGAGTACCGACCTAGCTGAATCGCGGCTTGTAATCCTGCAATACCGCCACCAATGATCATGCAGTCGTAGTTTGTGATTTGAGTCATGTTGTTATCTCGCTTTCCTTAGTGTCGTTCACTCAGTGTATAGCCACTTTCCCCTTAGGAGAAAATTAAAGCGTAAAACAAGGAGGTGAAAGATGTTGGACAAGTTTTTCGTCAAGCTACTTGGTAATGGAATTATCGTCATCGTCATGGTGATGCTCTTAAGCAACGCTTCATTCATCTCAGCGCTTTTAACAGCTTTAGCGTTGTCTATTCTAGCCTATTTATTCGGGGATTACTTCATCCTTCCGCGGACGAACAATGCAATTGCAACCGTGGTGGATGCGTTTCTCGTCTTTATCCTCCTGTGGGCGATTGCCGCCAACGCGGAATGGACGTTGTCCCTTAGCGAAATCCTTGCCATTACCATCGTGATGGGGGTGTTTGAATGGTTCTTGCACGCTTGGATGCTGCGAGACGGCATTCGCAGGGATAGCAGCGTACGAGTGCGTGATGCTCGATAAACACAACGAAAAAAGCGCGAGTACAAGGGATTCCCCTATGCACTCGCGCTTTGTGTAGATGGTTTAGTTGCAATTTAGCTGCCCAGCATGACGCGATCATCGGACAACTTGTGGCCGCTGATGCGCTCAAATTCACCTAGCAGCCGTTCGATCGTTAACTCGCGTTTGTTCGTTTCATCCACATCGAGAATAATCCGCCCGCCATCCATCATGATAAGGCGGTTCCCCAATCGGATCGCTTGCTCCATGTTGTGGGTGACCATCAACGTAGTTAGCTTCAGCTCACTAACGATCTCCTGCGTAAGCTTCGTCACCAGCTCAGCCCGGGCTGGGTCCAGTGCAGCAGTATGCTCGTCTAGAAGCAGTACCTCCGGTTCGGTAAACGTCGCCATCAACAGGCTCAGCGCCTGGCGTTCCCCGCCCGACAATGTACCGACCTTGGCGCGCAGCCGGTTCTCCAGGCCAATGCCCAGCCTGCGTAACTGCTCTTGAAACATGGAACGGCGCTTCGCGTTCACACCGAGCACAAGGCCGCGTGTCTTCCCGCGAGAGTAGGCCATCGCTAAGTTCTCCTCGATGGTCATATGCGGAGCAGTGCCGGCCATCGGGTCCTGGAACACACGGCCAATCCACTTGCTGCGGCGATGCTCCGGCAGGTGGCTGATGTCGACGCCGCCTAGGCGAACCTCGCCGGCATCCGGCTTAATGACACCGGAGATCATATTCATCAACGTCGACTTTCCTGCCCCGTTACTGCCGATCACCGTTACGAAATCCCCGGGATTCAGGTGCAGATTGACATCAATGAGCGCGATCTTCTCATCCGGCGACCCGGGATGAAAGAGCTTCGAGACCTGGGTTAACTTCAGCATTAGAACCCACCCCCTGCGCTCTTCTGTCCGGCGGTTTGCGTAATTTCAGCGGCGCGCCGACGAGCAACCGCTTTTTGCTTCATGTTTCTTTGGACGGTCGGAAGCACTAGTGCAATAATAACGATAACTGCCGTAATCAACTTCAAGTCAGTTTGCTCCAACCATTCAATCCGCAGCGCCAAGGCAACAACCACCCGATAGACGATGGATCCGAGTACCGCTGCCAGAGTGGCCCAAAATACCGTGCGCGCCCCGAAGATCGCCTCCCCGATAATCACCGATGCCAGCCCAATGACGATCATCCCGATCCCTGACGAAATGTCGGCGAAGCCGGACTGTTGAGCGATGAGCGCCCCGGACAAAGCCACAAGCCCGTTAGACAAACTGAGCCCGAGTATAATCGTATTGTCCGTATTGGCACCAAAACTGCGGATCATCCGTTTATTGTCACCGGTGGCCCGCAGAGCCAAGCCCAGTTCCGTCCGGAAGAACAAATCCAGCAGCAGCTTGATGGCGATCACAACGATCGGCATGAACACCAACGGCGAAACCGAGGTGAACAGCGTCGTCTCCCCAAGCAAGCCTACATTCGGTTTGCCCATGATCCGCATATTGATGGAGTACAACGCAATCATCATCAATATCCCGGAGAGCAGTCCATTAATCCGTCCTTTGGTATGAATGATGCCGGTGATCGCACCGGCGGCCAAGCCGCCCAAAAAAGCGACGATCGTAGCAATCCAGGGGGAGCTTCCCCCTGTGATCATAACCGCAGCGATCGCACCGCCGGTCGTAAAGCTACCGTCCACCGTCAGATCCGGAAAGTCGAGAATGCGGAACGTAATATATACGCCGAGCGCCATAAGCGCATACAGCAGGCCGGATTCCAGCGCCCCCAGCAGCGAGTTCAACATGGTGAGTACCTCCTCAAGAAATTAGGAGCGAGTGCTGCCTATTCGATCAAATTGTTTTCCTTATCCGTAATTTCATCCTTCATCGCATCGGTCACTTCGATCCCTTGCTCAGCCGCCGCTTTCAGGTTCATGATCAAGTCGAGCTTATCCGGCACCGTCACTTTCAGATCACCGACGTTTTTGCCGTTCTTCAGCACTTCAACTGCCATTTGTCCCACTTGATACCCGTGGTCATAGTACTTGAACCCGACCGTTGCAAAAGCGCCCTTCTCCACCGTATCGCGGTCACTCGAGAAGAACGGAATGTCGTTATCGTTCGCGACCTGGATCACCGTGCTGACAGCTTCAACGACCATGTTATCGAGCGTAATGTACAGCGCATCTACACGCCCTACCAACGATTCGGCTGCTTGCTTCACTTCCGACGTATTGGTTACCGAGGCTTTCACCAATTTGATGCCGTGAGCTTCCAGCGCCTTCTCAGCATGGTTTGCCATAACAACGGCGTTGGGTTCCCCTTGGTTGATAACCAAACCTACGGATTTCACATCCTTAAAGTGCTCAGCAATGAAGTCCATCAGTCTCGTAATCGCTTCCGGGTTCGTATCCGAAGCCCCGGAGATGTTCCCGCCCGGATGATCCAAATTGTCCACCAATTTGGCATCCACCGGATCCGTGACCGCCGCGAACAGGATCGGCGAGTTCTTCACCTGTTGCGCTACAGCTTGTGCAGGCGGCGTAGCGATCGCGAGCACCAGATCGTATTTCTCACCGGCAATTTTTTGCGCAATGGTCATATTGTTCGTTTGATCCCCCTGCGCATTGTTGTAATCCAGGTCCAAGTTCTCTCCTTCCACAATGCCTGCGTCCTTCAAAGCATCCAGGAAGCCTTCCCGCGTTGCATCCAAGGAAGGATGCTCCACGATTTGTGAAATCGCGATTTTGTACGTTTTCTGATCGGAATCTGACGTATTCCCCGCACCCGTGGTATTTTCTGTTCCGGTTCCCCCGGCGTTCCCCCCATTTGCAGCATTCCCATTGCCGGCATTGTTACCGCAAGCAACGACGCCGACCAGCAGCAGCGACATGGCGAGAATCATCCCAAGCTTCTTCTTCATGTTTTGTTTCCCCTTTCTCTCTCATGAAATTAATGACCCTGCAGTGTTGGAGCAGTAAAGCACAATCTGTTTAACGCTTTTAATGATGAAAGGATTAAAGCGCCCGTGGACAAGGATTCGCCCAAGATGGACACAAAGTATGATTTCTATATTAAATGGTGGTCAATTATACGTCAATACAGGTTATAGGACTTCTGCCTTAAGATTGATATAAAAAAGAGCCCTCCAAAGCAAAACCGAAAATCGGTCTCGCGTTGGCAGCTCCACATAAACCTGGATCTACTTTTTAGCCTCTAAAAAGATATGTCTTGCCTTGATCGCTTGGGGAGTAATCTCCAGCACGCCAAAGCTGTATTTGGGTTCCCGCCGTTTGTCAGTAGGAGACCCGGGATTAAACCACAGGATGCCCCCGCTTTCCGCGAGGTAAGGCTTGTGCGAGTGACCAAACAGCACAGCGTCTACGGGTTGGCCAGCGAAGACCCGCTCTGCATTGTTCTTAGCCCCATGCCCGCCGCCTGGGAGATGACCATGCGTCAGTCCGATCCGCCTGCCGCCCAGCTCGAGAACTTTATGCCAGCCGAACTTTCGGATAATGTCATTGGGATCATTGTTTCCAGCCACACCCTCAACCGGCGCAATCGCTCTTAATTGCTCGTAAACCTCCATCGTCACCCAATCCCCTAGGTGGAGAATCATATCGCAGGTGCGGAAGGTTTGGCGAAGTTTGACAGGCAGCTCCGATCCACGGCGCGGAATATGGGTATCCGATACGACTCCGATGCGCATACGCGTTACCTCAACGGTGAAGCGGCCATGCGCACATAGGTGTGCCGACGCCCGCGGATGGCGATGGATGCCGCTTGGATATTTTCTGGGATGGCCATACCCGCGTAACCAGCATCCCCGATGTGTACGATGTCGGCGCCAGAACGTTTGGCGCTGAGGGCAATCTGCCGCACCGTAGATTCGTCCGCACCTTCCTGACTTGTGCCGATCGCCGCCAAAACCAAAGCCCCCCGCGCCTTAACTTCCGCGATAACTCGGGCTAACTCCTCCTCGCGCACGCCCGGGACGGTTCCCGGAGCTGGCAGCAGCACAACATCCGCGCCGGCTTCAGCGAACCGAATTGCAGCCTCGCTGTCCAACACGCTGCCGCGAGTACCCGCGCCATGCATTTTGCCAGCAATGATCAAGCCATCGAATTCTCGCTTGGCCACATGGATCGTATGCAGGATGCGTTCATGGGTCACGCCGGTTTTCGGGTTGCCCGTCAAGCACACGAAATCCACGCCCAGCCGCTTGGCTTCGACCAAGCTCTGCGCCGTTGCCTTGCGTCCTTGAGGCAGCTCATTAAGCCCTTCAACTGCATCAGCCGACTCATCGACCGGCTCCAAATTGATGCCAACCGGCAGTCCCGTGAGTCGCTGCAGTTCTGCGATCGGGTTTCGCGTGCTCGTCGAGCTCTCCTCACTGCCACGATCCGGGGCAAACAAATCCCGCGACGCAATACCGCGAATCTGCGGGTGAAATACATCAAAGACGTTCAACAAGATCATGTCCGCGCCGAAAGCTTTGGCCAGCTCCGCATTGGTGATCTCGGGCAGCAGCGGCTGTGATGTTACCACCGTTTCCGCCATCACCGTTCGTCCTTCTGCTGCCAAAATGGCTCCCTTTAGAGCTTCGCGATCCATCTGACGAAAATCCGAAGCCCGGCAGTCCAAGATCCGTTTCATAGGCTACCCCTCCATTCGTTCCAAGTTCTGCACATCACCTGTATCACCAGTGTAGCACGCCCAAATGCTTCAGACTATGCGAACTTCCTGTGAATCAGTATCGTTTCAAATAAACCCTTGCTTCATAGGGGCGCAACGGTAAATTCAATAGATCCTCGTGCTCCTGCGGAGCGTAGTTGGAGATTAATAATTCAATGTCCTCCGGCTCCATTGCCTCTACCGGCCATTCGAATACCGGCTCCTCGGAACTAAAGTTCAGGATCACCAGCAAGCGGCTCTTCTCCAACTTCCGGGTAAACGCATAGATCTGTGGATGATCGCGAAGCAGCAGCTCGTATGCGCCGTAGACAATCACCGCATGTTCTTTTCTTAAACGAATCAGTTTTTTGTAGTAATGGTATATCGAATCGGGATTACGGATCGCTTCCTCCACATTGATCCGTTCGTGATTCGGGTTCACTCGGATCCAAGCGGATTCGGCTGTGGTAAACCCGGCCTGTGGTCCAGCATCCCATTGCATGGGGGTGCGGGCGTTATCCCGACTCTTGAGACGAATCGCTCGCATTATGTCCGCCTCCGGAACACCGTTTCTCCGCTGCTCCTCGTAGTAGTTAAGCGTCTCTACATCACGATAATCGTCAATCGAATCAAAGACCACGTTCGTCATGCCGATTTCCTCACCCTGATAAATGTACGGCGTTCCCTCCAGCATATGGAGGAAAGTCGCCAGCATTTTCGCGGACGGTATGCGGTAAGGCTCCTGATCGTTTCCGAAACGGGAAACTGCGCGCGGCTGGTCATGATTGCACAAATAATTGGCGTTCCACCCCCTGCCATGCAGCACGGTCTGCCAGCGGGAGATGACTTCCTTTAAGTCCGTCAGCTTCCACGGTACAACATCCCATTTGCCGCTGCCCGCAGAGGCCGCATCCAGAAACATATGCTCAAACTGAAACGTCATATTCAATTCCCGCCGGTCATCGCCAACGTAACTCAGTGCCTCTTCCGGGCCTAACCCTGACGTTTCGCCTACGGTCATAATGTCATAGTAATACAACACGTTATCATGCAGGTCTTGCAGAAGGGTATGTACATCATCCAGATTTGAAAACAACTCGTACGCCCGAACCGTTGGTGTCTGCTGCGGATTGTCCGCATCCGGCAGTCCTTTTGCCTTGGCGATATGCGCGATGGCATCAAAGCGGAAGCCGTCCACACCTTTTTGAAGCCACCACTTCACCATATCATGAAGCTCACGGATGACGGCCGGATTTTCCCAGTTCAAGTCGGGCTGATGTTTGGAATACAAATGTAAATAATATTCGTCGGTACGTTCATCATACTCCCAGACCGAGCCGCTGAAATACGACTCCCAGTTGTTTGGCGGACCTCCGTTTTTGCCCTTCCGCCAAATGTAGTAATCCCGCTTTGGATTGTCCTTGGACTTCCGGGATTCCAGGAACCAGGGATGCTCGTCCGAAGTGTGGTTTAGCACCAGGTCCATCATCAACTTCATTCCCCGCGCGTGCAGACCTTCCAGCAGCTCATCAAAGTCCTCCATCGTGCCAAAAGCGGGATCGATCTTATAATAATCGCTAATATCATAGCCGTTATCATGCCCCGGCGATTGATAGATCGGACAGATCCAAACGACGTCGACCCCAAGGTCCTGCAAATAATCCAGCTTGGACAGGATCCCGCGCAGGTCACCCACTCCGTCCCCATTCGAATCCTTGAAGCTGATCGGATAGATTTGGTACACGACGCTTTCTTTCCACCAAGTCCGCTTCATGTCCGACTCCCTTTCTCGTTTTTCCTTTAGCTATTTGCATCGAACCCGTTTTGTATTACAAAAAAAGCCCAGGAACCCAAAAGTTCCCGAGCTTGAATACATTTAAGCGTAATGCTCCACCACTTGGACGTATTTCCGATGCACTTCCGCCCGTTCCGTTTCCAGCTTGCGCTTCGCGGTTTCCAGCTGGCGTTGCACCTCGCTTACCGCCGAAATCTGGTTCCGGACTTGATTTAAACCGTTGTTGATTCGTCCCTGGACCATCCAATCCGAGAAAATATCGTCAAAGAAATAGTCCGCAAACTTCAGCAGTCCGCCGATTTCCAAATCCATGGATATGCTCGCTCCGACGTCGCTGAGCTCCCGTTGATACACACGCAGACTTTGCCGTGCAGCTGTCACATGGTCCATTGCCTCATCAATCCGCGAGTGCTTGATATGCGTCGACAACATCCCGCCGCCCAGCATGTCGTACGTCCCCCAATTTTTCGCAGAACGCAGATCTTCTTCCGCTGCATTTAGATCATGCAGGGCGGATCGCCCAGCTTGCAGCGCTTCATCCACCTCTTTCAACTGCACAGTGAGGACCGCTTCGCGTTCAGCCAGCTCCCGCAGCTCTCCATCCTCCTCCAGGATCTTCCGCTCTTTGGCTTGAAATACACGTTCATACTCGTTCTTCCATGAACCCAGCTCGAGCAGTTTGCGCTCAATCTCCACAATTTGCCGCTCCATATCGCGCACCGCAGCTTCTGCGGCATCATATCTCATCTTGGCTTCCAGCACTTCCTGCTGCTCCCGATCCAGCTTCTCGGCTTTGTTGCCAAGTAAGGTAGCCAATAAGTTGGACACTGACATTGACGACAGCTTCCGAACATCTTCTTCCTCTGCAGCCAGCTTCTTCTGCCACCGGTTCCGTTCTTCTTGCAGACCAGTTAACTCTTGCTTCAGGTTTTTAAGGCGTTGCTGCCACTTCTCCTGATTCCGGCCCTTCTCTTTCAGTTCTGCCATGCGAGCGTTAAGATCCTCGAACAACCTAAGCTCCTCCCTTTCCCGCCGGAACGGTTGTCCTGTCCGGCCTGCGTAGTTTCGATATCCTGTTCTACGTTGGTCAAGAGCGAAAGTTTCAAAGCGGTCGTTCCCAAGCTGCAGCGCCATTCGCCTCAGCACTCTTCACGATCTCCTCACACAGCCGATGGGTTTCCAACGAATCTTGCAGTGAGATAGCCGGTTTCATTCCTTCGCGAACACAGCGGATAAAATGGTCGATAATCTGTACGAATCCCCGCCGATACAACACCGGATCCCAGTCCTTAAAAGTCAACCGTTTCGCCTCACCGCCAACATAATGTTCCGTTGTGTTCAACCCGTCTACCCGCCATTTTTGACCGGGGCTCATCACTTCCAGGATTTCATCGTTAGCCCCTGAGTCACGGTTCATGATACCGATGCAGGTAAAGCCGTCACCCTCCAACTGAAGTGTGACATGGTACAGCTTGCCCTCCTGTACTCGGGTCGAGATATGAAAGCTTTGGACGTCACCCGGTGCCAGAAACCGCAGCGTATCCACCACATGGATATAATCGTCGAACACGAAGCGGCGAGCATAATCGGGCGAAGGCGTCCGGTTTTTCTGCAGCAGCACTAGCCGACGATCCGGCTGATCCTTGAGGGCTGCGTTCATCGGAGCAAACCGTCGGTTGAAGCCCGTCATAAGCAGCACGCCTTTTTGCTCCGCTCGTTCGCTGAGCCGTTTGGATTCCTCGTAATGATAAGCGATTGGCTTATCCACGTAGACGTGGATTCCGTTCTCAATCAGTTGCTCCACCACCGCCGGATGGGACTCCGTTGCCGAATGGACGAACGCAGCATCCACGCCGGACTTCACAAGCTCGTCCACGCTTCCAGCCGTCTCTGGGATGCGGTATTTAGCCGCCAGCTTGGTAAGTGTCTCCTGATTTCGTGTACTCAAGACGAGTTCGACGTCCTCCCTCGCCGTAATCACAGGCAAATACGCTTTTTGCGCAATATCGCCGAGTCCGATGATTCCAATACGCATCTTTTGGGCCTCCTCAGCATAGCTTCATAATTTCGTTGGAGTATATGGGTCAACGTTTCCTTTCATTTTGGCATAGGAGAAGGAAGATGTAAATTTACCGCAGCAAAAAAAGAAACCCCCATGTTGATCATGGGGGTCTGTTCGACTGTTCGATTAAACGAAGGAAGGTTTCGTATGGTCTACATCACCCGTGAGAACCTTCACATATTCCTTATCTCCGCCTTCGACGGAAGGACCAATATAGAGAATACCTTTAGGGCGGCTGGATTGAAGCTTACGTCCCTTTGTACGCTTGGCATCCATCATCATCGATGGGGACAAATGCTTGGAAGCCTTGGAAACCGGGGCAGTGCCTTGCTTCAGTTTCAAGTTACCTCGCTTCATACCGAATCCCCTCCAAGGATATAATGAATGGTCCGCAGCAGTTCATTGTTATCAGATACGATGAGGCCTAACTGCTCTTCGGTCAAGTGATGCCTTCCGGAAAAATGAACCGAAAGCACATGTTCTCTACCTAAAGGATAGCATAGGATGTATACCTGTTCAACTTCAAGACGTCTAAAGAAAGCCCATTTTGAGGTTAAATATGCATCTAACACGTAGATCGGCTGTTGTCCGGATTCCACCCGCACTTTGTTCTCATGAAAGGTAAAAAATCTGCCTTTCCCTACGTTGCCTCCTACTTGCCCCATCCCCTCATCTCCCTGTGCCTTCCATAGCGCAGCACCGGTTACCAGATACCCCGGAGGAGGAAGAATCGACGTCCGAATGGCTTCGCTCAAAGCGTTGTAACGTTCCTGATCATCGGGTACGGTTATATTTTTGTTATAAGTCCAAAAGAGATGCAGGATCCGGCGTTTACGCTCCAGCTCCATTTCCATTCTTGCAAGTTCATCGCGCGGGTCTTGGTAACATCCTTCTTCTTGAATTGCTTTGATAAGCGAGCGGCAGGCGACGGCGACAGCCGCCTCGTCATTCCCATCCGTTCGCACCTCATATCTTAGCAACGTTAAGCCTTGAAGATCAGATAAGAGATGATATTCTGAAATTTCCTCCCCTGGAATGAGATCGCCGCTCTCTCTGATCTCCTGCGGGATGATGGCAAACACCCGCCTTCGTCCCAATCTCCCCCAAAACAATCCCATTTCAAAAAGGGTATTGTCCCGGGTGATCAAAACAAACTTCCCCCGATAGAAAGCGACATCATCCGGTGCAAATATGAACACCCCAAAGTCGTTCTTGCCGAGTTGCTTCTCCAGTGATTCCATCGTGTAGTCATTGCCTTCGAACGCGCCGGCATACCATGGAGTTACCTGGGCATATCGGTTGATCTGGGCCTGGATCCCGCTCGCGATCCCGATCGCTTCCCTTGAAGATCCAATAAAGACGTTCGGCTTGGTCACATCCACAACTCCACAGCTCCTTGAAAAACGAATCATCTTTTCCTAATTATACCATCCCGATTCGTTCTGTGCAGGTGGATGGAATACTTGACGATATCGTACTCCGATGAAGACTGAAAGTACGCTCCACCCTCCTGCCAACAAGTAAACGTAGATAATTCCGAACCCCTCCGCGATGAAGCTCATGAGCAGCAGAGATATTCCAAACAGGAAATTCTGCAACGCGGATTGAGCTGATAGCACTTTGGGCAACTGATCCGGACCGGCGCTGCGTTGCGTAAACGTTTGGCGGGCAACTCCGACTAGTTCGGAAAACGGACCGGTCAACAGCACTATGCCCAGCGTCAAAACAGCGGAAGTGTTTAACGCAAAGGCAAAGGTCAAAACGGCATATCCGAGCATACCGATCAGCAGTGCTGGGTACAACCGATTCTCCAACTTGTTTACCAGAGCTACAATCCACAGTCCGCCTAATACAGCCCCGGCAAAATAACCAGCGTTGATATACCCCCACCATGATTCATCCCGGTGTAAAATATCGCGCACAAATACAAGCAAAAAAGCCCCCGACCATATCGAACCGCCTAACAGTTCCATCATCTCCATCCAGGTTAGTGCACGCAATCTTGGCAATCGCCATAGGGTGATCCACCCCTCTTTTAACGTTTCCCAATGAGAGATGGCCCGTCTGGATCCCCTATCTCCATTTGCTGCCATAGATGTTGTATTTCGAAGTTGCCCTCCGATCGGATCTACGATTCGGGTCGTAGCCAACATAGCGATTCCGTAAGCTCCAGCAACCGCAGCAAGCACCGGAAACGAACCAAATTTCGCCACAACTACACCGCTGAGCGCCCATCCTGCAAACTGGATGACTTGATCCGTCACCGCGATCATACTGTTCGCTTTCAGCAACGTATCGTCCCGAACCAGCCTGGGAATCAGGGCATTCCTTGCAGGTGTCGTCCAACCGTCGAGGAAGGAAATCACTAAGATCACTCCATACAGAATGCCCGGGGCAGTTCCACCAATCCATGGGGAGACATATAACGCAAGCAACGAAAATAACAGAAACTGACCGCCTTGCGAAATCGATAATATTGGGGTCAGTCGAAATCTGGCGATCACCAAGGGAGCCAGCAAGCTGCTGATTAACTGGGAACTCACCCGAATAAAAGGAACCAACGTCGCAAAGATGATGGATCCGGTCTGATCCAGGACCAGCGTAATAAAAGCGACAATATACAGGACGTCCGCCATGTTAGACAAGGTTTGCGAACTCCATAACCAAAAAAAGGACCGTTTCATCCCCGTATCACTCCTTTGTTCCAAACCAAATAACCCGGAAAATCCGGGGTCAAAAAAAAGGTTAGGTTCAAGAGTGAAGGATCAAATCGGTCCCATGCTTAATCTCCCTATATCTATCGTGTTGATTCGGATTTGCTCGCCTTAAGGCTCGTAAATCATCTTCCGCGTCATCCCGCCGTCAACTACTAGATGCGCGCCGGTCACAAATGTATTGTCCGGGTGAGTCAAGTACAGGCAGGCCCGGGCGATATCCTCCGGAGTTCCAACGCGTCCTGCCGGATGCTGCTTGTGATCGATCTCGCGCAAAGCATTGTAATCGCCGGTTTCAATCCACCCCGGACTGATGCAATTCACGCGGATGCCGTCCGGGCCAAGCGATACAGCCAGCGCATGCGTAAGCGATACGATGGCTCCCTTGGAAGCGGCGTACGCCTCCGAACCAGGCTCAGACATGAGCGAACGTGTAGAGGAGATATTCACAATGGCTCCACCCCGGCCGCTCCCCTTCACACGTTTGGCCATCTCACGGGAGGCTATAAACGTACTTCGCACATTGGTGTTCAGCACATCGTCCCATTCCTCTACCGTGAGCTCATAGGTGGATTTAAATCGCGATACTCCCGCATTGTTAATCAAAATATCGATCCGCCCCAGTTCACGCTCAGCTGTCTCCATTAAACGAACAATGTCTGCCTCCTGGCGAACATCGCAAGGCACGAATAAGGCTCGTCCCCCGGCCTTGCAAATTGCCTCCACCGCCGTTCTGCCGGTTTCCTCATTGAACTCCGCCAGTACGACAGACGCACCTTCCCGAGCATAAGCTTCAACCACACCGCGGCCAATGCCCTGCCCTGCTCCCGTGACAATGACGGTCTTGTTTGCAAAAGACATCCCCAAACCTCACTCCTTCTGTCCGCTCTCCGCAATGTGACGGATTAATCCCGGCAGCCAATCGCCCAGCGCTTCAAACTGATATCCTGCTTCACGAGCTTTGGTATTGTCCATCACCCACGAGCTTGGGATGCCAAACGGTGATTGATGCTCCTGAGTCGTTTCACGTTCGATCAATGCTTGTTTGCCGGTGATCGATTCAATTAAGCGGATAATTTCACCAATGGTAATTTCCCCATCAGAACAAGCGTTCATCGGGCCAGTCAGTTCGTTATCCCCCAGCCAGGCCAAGAACTTCGCCGTTTCCGCTGAAGTGATAAAGGAGATCGATGCGTCCGGATTTGGAATCCCAATCGGCAACCCCTGCTGGATATGCTCGACATGAAAATGCAACCGGCGCGTATAATCATCCGGCCCTAACACAATCGGAATCCGCAGGGCGCTCACCGGGAAATCTGCCTGTTGGAAAAAAGCCGCTTCAGCCAGTCGTTTCCCTTCCCCATAATCAAACGCCTGCCTGTCCCCAAGCTTCAGCTCATAATGATAAGGATCAAAGTCTTCTTCGGCCAAAGGCGATTTGCCGAGCTTATAGACCGATAAAGTGGAGGTCAAGACATACTTCCCGACGCACCCCTTGAATGCCCGCACCGCAGCAAGCGCTTCGTTTGGAGAATAACAGATGTTATCGTACACCAGATCCCAAGGTCCCGCCGCAGCCGCCTCTTGCAACGATTTCTCATCTGTACGGTCCAGCCGCAGCTGCGTGACCGGCGCATCAAACTGGGCCTCCGTTTGGCCTCGGGTCGCAACCGTAACCTCATGCTTCCCCGAGCCTGCCAGCAGGTTAACCAGTCTTTTGCCAAAATAACGAGAACCGCCGAGTACTAGAATCTTTGCCATTTCTTCTTCCTCCGATCACCGGCTAATTCCCTTTCACGGGATTAACGCGTTGTAAACGTGCTTTTGATTAAAGATAAAGCGGTCAGCATCCCAAAGAAAAACAATTGCGGATCTCGCACGATCTCAAAATAACCCACGATATAGATCTGTTTCACATACATCGTGATGATTGGATAGATCAGCAACAGGAAGCTGGGCACAAAAACGAAAGCAAACAACGGGCGATGGAACTTCCGCCGATTTGGAAAGCCGTTCAAAAAGCTTAAATACAATCCAAATGCTAAGCCATAGGCAATTTTGCCAATCAAGCCGTAATCGATTTTACCCAGCGTTTGTGTCTTATGATTCATCATGTCAGTAAACTGATGTCCATAATACATCAATACCAGGGCTCCAAGCATCCAGATGAAATAATAAAAATACCCTTTTGAGCTCTTCATGTATCTACTCTCCCTATGGATGGATCAAAAAGCCAATAACCAAATTTTATCATGAAAATGCAGGGAGAAGCAGGTTTTGTTGGCGGGAGGGATTGGATGAAGTTCTAACGGACCACAGAGCCCTTATTTCATTGATTTTGTGCTTGATAAAAATTTAACGGACTTCTCAATGACCTTATTCACGCTCAGTTTGCCTTGAAAGGAGCAATTTCCGGGAAATAAGGCCTCTGGGGTCCGTGAATGATCGATTTAAAGCGTTTGGACTCAAAATAACGTCATCTGAGTCCGTTATCCGTTAGGTCTAGGTGAGGCCCCCCTCGTTCAATGAGGAACCCGCAGCTCCCTCCTCAACCAGCTTTAGCAGCGGCCAGCGTCTGAGCCATTTTTTGTCGTGGACCCGATTCTGGAACACGTGATGATCGTGAAAATACGGCCCTTGCCGAACCCGAAGCGACAGGAGATCGTCCAGCCCGAAGGGCGCGATCAGCTCGACCTCCCCCGCTGCGTTCAAGCGTGCGGCCACCGCCGTTGCCGTTTCCGGCCAATACCGCATAGCATCCTCAACCGAACGGTAAGGCGGAGTACCGTTGCGCAAATGCATGCGCGCCTGATTTTTCACCGACCAATTCAACCGAGGATTTCGTTCGCGCAGTCTTGCATCATTGGCTTTCTCCGCCTCCTCATCTAGACACGATGGATCATAATACAACACATCCACATCGTGCAGCGGCGTCCGTTCAGCATAGCCATGCAGCACGTCCCAGACAAAGTTGCGGATATATCCGGCGGCGATGCAGCCCTGAGGCAACTTCAGCTCAGCAACAAGCTGCAGATCCGTCATCATGTCCGGCTGCCGGCGAATCGCCTCAATCAAATCGGCAGCACCAGTAATCGTTGATATCATCAGCTCCCTGCCTCCTGCTGTTTTAATGCTTCATCCTTGGGCAGCAGGACGGTGAGCAGACCGATCAACGGCAGCAAAGAGCAGACCTGCATAATGAACAAAATGCCCGCCTGATCGGCAAAGTTCCCCAACACGGCAGACCCTAAGCCGCCAAGCCCAAAGGACAAGCCAAAGAACAAGCCCGAGATCAGCCCGACCTTTCCCGGCAATAACTCCTGCGCATACACGACGATGATCGAAAACGCCGAGGACATGATCAGGCCGGCAATGACAACGAGTACGCCTGACCAGAACAGGTTGGCATAAGGCAACAACAGCGAAAACGGCGCCGTCCCGAGGATAGATACCCATATGATATTGCGCCGCCCATAGCGGTCCGCGATCGGCCCGCCAAAAAACGTGCCCACCGCCGAAGCCGCCAAAAAGGCAAAAATATACCATTGAGCCGTATCTTTCGCAACGCCATAGTGGTCCATAAGGAAAAATGAATAAAACGTCGAGATACTGATCGAGTATACGTTTTTAGAGAACAACAGCAGCACAAGCACGGTAATAGCCAGCATGATTTTGCCCCGGCTGAGCCGGCTCTTCGGTCGAGCTGCTCCACCTGCGGCTTTCGAACCCGCTGCACGCAGCTTACGTGGTTTCAAATCCTGGCCGCTGTACCATTTTGCTACGAAAAACTGGATGACGATCGCCGCAACCGCTGCCAAAGCAAACCAAGCTACGCTGGTCTGACCTAACGGGATAAAGATCAAAGCTGACATGATCGGACCTAACGACGCCCCGATGTTCCCGCCGACTTGAAAGATCGACTGCGCCAGGCCGCGTCTTGGACCCGCCGCTAAATAAGCTACACGCGACGACTCCGGATGGAACACCGACGACCCCAGCCCAATAGAGGTCACTGCCAGCAGAATCAAAGGATAACTGGGAGCAAAGGCCAGCATAACGATGCCCGCCAGCGTGAAGCAAACTCCAAGCGGTAGAATATAAGGCCGGGGCCGAACATCAGAGTACAAACCAACCAAGGGCTGGAACAAGGAGGCTGTCATGTTCATGGCGAACGAAATCCAGCCGATTTGGCCATAGGATAACAAGAGGGATTCGCGCAGCACCGGGAATAAGGCCGGAATCGCGGATTGCATCGTATCGTTTAATAAATGCACCGTGCTGATCGCAAAAAGAATCGGATAGACCGTAAGTACAGGATTCGCCGACTTCACGGCGGTTGACTGGTTCATCATGACCTCACATTTTTTCGGTATAGAATGGTGATTCATTTATTTGGGTATGTTTTTATCTGGATCTGATCCGAACCGTTGGTTGCGGTTTAATCCATCGATCGCCTGCATCTCCTCGGCACTTAATTCGAAATCAAAGATATCCGCATTCTCTATAATCCGAGCTTCCCGGATCGATTTCGGAATGGTGACGACGCCCAGTTGTACATCCCAACGCAAAATAATCTGTGCCACCGTTTTTCCATATTTGCTGGCAATGCCTTTCAGCAGCTCATGCTCCAGCAAATGACCTTGGCCCAGCGGCGACCAGGCCTCCAACTGAATGCCTTTCTCCGTGCAATAGCGAAGCAATTCTTTTTGAGTCAAATAAGGATGAAACTCCACTTGGTTGACGGCCGGCACAACCTTGGCTTCGGACAACAAATCCTCCAAATGGTGGATTTGAAAATTACTTACGCCGATCGCGCGTACCTTACCTTCGGCATACACTTTTTCAAGCGCCCGATACGTCTCCTTGTACTTCCCCTTCACGGGCCAATGCACGAGAAATAAGTCCAAATAGTCGAGCCCTAATCGCTTCAGGCTGTCGTCAAACGACTTCAGTGTCGTCTCAAACCCTTGATCCGAGTTCCACACCTTGGACGTTATAAATACATCTTTCCTTTGAAGACCGTTCTCTTGCAGCGCCTCCCGGACACCTTGACCCACGCCTTCCTCATTGCGGTAAGCGGAAGCGGTATCAATACTGCGGTAGCCCGCGCGGATTGCCGCCTTCACAGCTTGCACGACTTCCTCGCCTTCCTTGGCCTTAAAGACGCCAAGTCCCAGCCAAGGCATTTGAACTCCATTGTTTAATGTCACGCAGTCTTGCAGATGATTTGGCAACTTCGACATGGGTTTCGTCCTCCTTTATGTTCAGGCGATTTCTGGTAATATCCTACATCAAGTCAACCGAAATGAACAGAGAACAAACCAAAAAGACCGCCCAAAGGCAGTCTCAGAGGCAGGAAAATCGTATTCCTATCGTTAAGTATTTAAGAAGGATAAGTATAAGATCAGGCAGTTTCTCTGGATCGACGCAGCTTTTGTCTGGCGCGGTACAATACGATTTTGAAATGGGATAACGAGATACCCATCAAATCCGCCGACTCCTGATAAGAGAAGCCCTGTACGTCATACAGCAGCACCGCATGTTGTTGGTTCGGCTGCAGAAAAGCCAGCTGTGCGTAGAGTTCCCGGCGGCTCTCTTCGCCAAGCACGGATTTCTCCGGAGTATCGTCGCTCGGATACCGGTGAAAAAATTCATTTTCGTACGAGGACGACCGGCTTTCCTTCCGCAGCAAGTCGATATAAGCGTTATGGGCGACGCGAAGCAGCCAGGCCTTGGCTCTCTTCCCCTCTGCTTCGTGCAGGTGCATCAGCGCCCGGCAAAACGTCTCTTGCATCAAATCCTCAGCGATATGCGAGTTGTGGCACATGCTATACAAATATCGAAAAACGTCATTTTTATATTCGCGGTAAAGCAAATCCATAGAACGAGTCTTCATGATTGATTCCTCACTTTCTCCCGGCTTTCAAAAAACAAGGCTGTCTTTGTATCTCCGCCTTACTTGGTCCATTATGCCGAATAGAGTTTGCGTCCCGACTAAGAAATTGTTAAGTTTTCCTTAAGAATTTACTGCGTTTTCCTTAAACAAAAAGACGCCATCTGGCGTCATCCTGCGAATTCTAGTTGATATTTCAGGCGTCATCCCGGCGCAACCGTACCGTAAACGCGGTACGATACTCGTTGCTGTCCGCCGAGATGGAGCCATGGTGCAAATCGACAATATGCTTGGCGATCGCGAGGCCGATGCCGGAGCCCCCTGTCTGGGAAGCGCGTGACTTCTCCACACGGTAAAACCGATCAAATAGATGCGGCAAGTCCACAGTCGGAATCGGATCACCGTAATTGACAACTTCGGTGACGATTTCTTCGCCTTCCTGCCAGCCGCGAATATCCAGATACTTCCCCTCGTGACCATACCGGATCGCATTGGTCATCAGGTTCTCGTAGACCCTGCGAAGCTTGTCCCCATCCGCCTGAATGTACAGCGGTCCGTGCAGATACAGCCGGCATTCCATGCCATTCTCTTGCAGCTGCCAGCCGAAATGCGCAGCCATTTGATGAAGCATCTCCGCGAGATTAATCCGCCTGAATTCCAGCTTCATCTCCTTATTTTGCATACGCGTGTATTCGAACAAGTCCTGTAGCAGCTGCTTTAGCCGAAGTGACTCCTCGTAGGCCATGTTGACATAATAACGCAGCTCCACCTCATCGCGGTAACGGTCCTCTTCAATCAGTCCCAAATAACCGATTATCGAGGTAAGCGGGGTGCGTAGATCATGGGATACGTTGGTAATCAGCTCATTTTTCGTCTGCTCCGCCCGCCGTTCATCCTCGATGGAGGTGACCAGCCGGTCGATCATCCGGTTGATATCGGTCGCAAGCTGCCCGAGCTGCCCAACGTTCTGTACGGGGATTTTCCGTACGGAGCCGGCTTCAATTTTATGGACCTCTTCGATGAGCTGCTCCAAGTAGCGCTTCTCTTGACGACGAAGGCTGCGGCGGTAAAAGTACAACGAAAACAGCATTAGAATCGGTACGCCGGTCAAATAGTACGCTTCCGGGAAACCGATATTTCGGTTAATCCACAGCACCACATTGTACACCGTCATACTAGGGAAGCTGATAAAAAATAACCGCGCCAGCAAAATAAGCAAAAATAGCGCAATTAGTGAAGTGACGACGGTCCAGAACAACCAGGCAACAAAACGCAGGCTAGCTTTCAAGTTTGTAGCCAACCCCCCAGACGGTACGAATCAGCTTCTCCCCATCCATTTCCTTCTCCAGCTTATCCCGGAGGCGGCTGATATGCACGGTAACCGAATTGCTGCTGTCCAAATATTTATCCTTCCAAATCAATTCGAAGATTTCCTCAGAACCAAATACCCGTCCGGGATGGCTCGCCAACAGATGCAGAATGCCAAATTCGATTGGGGTCAGCTTCAGCGGGTTGCCGTCTACGGTCGCCGTGTGTGTTTCTTTATCGATCGCCAATGAGGCGATCTTGATAATATGATCCTGCGATGGCTGTGTTGAGCTTGGCGGCTGCACAGTATAAGAGGATCGACGAAGCAACGATTTGACCCGGGCGACCAACTCCAGCGGATTAAATGGCTTCACCATATAATCGTCCGCTCCGGTCATCAGCCCGGTTATCTTGTCCATATCGCCGTCCTTGGCGCTTAACATAAGGATCGGCGTGGTCTTGGATTCACGAATCTTCATACAAACGGAGATTCCGTCAAGCCCAGGGAGCATCACATCAAGAATCACCAAGTCCACTTCCTCCTGCTCGGTGATCTCCAGCGCCCGCAAGCCGTCCTCCGCCTTCAGTACATGATAACCTTCATTTATAAGATAGATTTCGATTAGTTTTGCGATTTTTTCGTCATCATCGACAATCAAAATACGTTTACTCATTCATCCAATCATCCTTTATTTGAGCTGGTTAGACAAGAGCACACAATACCATCATATCATGTCTCTTGCCTCCAAATCCAAATAAAAGGTTACAAATTCCAACCATTATTGTTTCCAATGGAAAGGGATGAACACGTGAAATCTAGAGCCTTTACCGAGCTCAGAAGCGACGGTAATCTCACCTTGATGGATGTCCACGATTTTTTTAACGATCGACAATCCAAGCCCGCTGCCCCCATCTTTGCGTGTACGAGCTTTGTCAGCTTTATAGAAACGCTCAAAAATATGAACCAAATCCTCCTCGGACATGCCAATCCCGTTGTCCGCCACCATAACTACTGCCCGCTCCTCTTCAGACGTAAGCGACACTCGGATTTCCCCGCCTTCCGGCGTAAATTTGATACTGTTATGAATCAGATTCATCCAGACCTGGCTGAGCAGATCCTCGACGCCCTCAATCTCCAGCTCGGAAACCTCCATCTGGATTTGAATGTTTTTGGCTAGCCACTGAGGCTCACAGGCTAATACCACATTTTGCAGCTGGCGGTCCAGCCGAAACCGGTTCGTCTGCAGCGAGGTACGGTCTGTTTCCAATGCGGAGAGCTTCAGTAAATTATCGCTCATCTGCGACAAACGGCGGCTTTCCGATTCGATAATCTCCAGGTAATGGTTCCGTTTCTCTGGCGATAAGTCCGGTCTGCGCAAAGCTCGGGCGAAGCCGCGGATTGAGGTTAACGGGGATTGGATTTCGTGGGATACGTTGGAGATGAAGTCCTGCCGCATCGTTTCCATTTGTCCCAATGCCCGTGCCATCTCATTAAAGCTGTTCACGATCGTTTCAAACTCCCTCATCCGTTCAAATCCATCGATCCGAACCGAGAAATCCCCTTGGGAGATCCGGCGAATCGCATCGATCACGCGGTTCAGGCTTCTCAGTTGACGAGGCCGGAACATCGCGGATATCAGAAGCATGATCAATAATAATAAGATGACACCGAAAATGACATTAAGCAGATCGATAACATAAGCCGAAAAAGGAGGCTCCCATCTTCGGTAAATCGCTGCAGTTCCCCAGCGCGCCAAAGACCAAGTGATTCCGAAACATGCGAGGATAATCAGAAACTGGCCGATTCGGAGCAGGATCTCTCCGGCTCTCTTCCAGAAGATCAACGTTCCCCCACCTCCAAACGGTAACCGAGACCACGGATCGTACGAATTTTAAATCCAAACGTTTCTTCGGGAAACCGTTCGCGCAATCGATTAATATGCACATCCAGCGTGCGTTCATTTCCTTCAAAATCGTATCCCCAGATGTCCTCAATCAGCTGTTCCCGGGGGAGGGTACGCCCTGCATAGCTGCCCAGCTTGAACAGCAGTTCGAATTCCTTCAGCGGCAGCGTCAGGCTGGAATCGCCATTTTCAACTTCAAAGGTTTTGCGATTCATTCGCAGCGTACCGATGGTCACGATCTGCGAGATCGACACTTGATACCGCTTGAGCAGCGCCTTCACCCGGGCAACGAGTTCGGCGGGTTCAAACGGTTTGACGAGGTAATCGTCCGTGCCCAGTTCAAAGCCCTTGACCACCTGCCGGGTCTCCCCCTTCGCCGTTAACATGAGCAGCGGCATCTCATAGTATCGGCGCAGCTCACGGCAAAGATCCCAGCCGTCCATCTCCGGCATCATGATGTCGAGGATCACCATGTCGACCTTTTCTGATTCCACTAGGGCCAGAGCCTCCCGGCCATTTTCAGCTTCCAACACTTGATCGATACCCGCTTCCTCCAGGAACAGGCGAACCAGCTCACGGATATGTTGATCGTCGTCCACAACGAGAATTTTAGCCATGCTACATCTCTTCCTCCTCGTTATCAATCGGTTCTGACTCTTCTTGGCTTGCGGCGATTTGCAGCTGCTGTGAGGCGAACTCGCGATACATGGCGTGCTGGCGCAAGAGCTGCTCATGTGTGCCTCGGCCCGTAACCTTCCCTTTTTCAATAAAAATCAACTGATCTGCCCCAATGACGGTCGAGAGCCGGTGGGCAATGACAATCGTTGTCCGACCCTTCATCAGGTTATTCAGTGCCTTCTGAACTACAATTTCCGAGCTGCTGTCCAGGCTCGAGGTAGCTTCGTCCAGCATGAGGATGTTCGGATCACGCAGTAATGCACGCGCAATGGCGATCCGCTGTCGCTGTCCCCCGGACAGCTTAACCCCGCGTTCGCCGACATCGGTATCGAACCCGTTTGGCAGTTCGGCGATAAAGCCATCCGCATACGCCATCTCCGCCGCCCGCTTCAGCTCCGCTTCGCTGACTTCGCGCTCGATGCCGTAGCACAGATTCTCACGGATTGTTCCGGCGATGATCGGACTTTCTTGTGAGACGTAGCCAATCATTCCGCGCCAGGAGCGCAGCGAGAATGAATCGATGGGGGCGTCCCCCAAGCGGATGCTGCCCTGCTGCGGTGTATAAAACCGCTCCAACAAGGCAAACAACGTCGTTTTGCCGCCGCCGCTGGGGCCTACAACTGCGGTTACGGTTCCCGGTTCCATCGTAAACGAAACGTCCTGCAGTACCGGCTCTTCCGGATTGTACGCGAAGGTAACTCCGTCCACGATTAACGGCTGATCCGCCTTGGTAATCTCCTGTCCTTGGTCAAAAGGCTCTTCCTCGGCATCCAGCGTTTGAAGAATCCGCTCGGTTGCCCCTTTCGCTTTCTGAAGTTGGGTGAAAAACGTCGTCAACTGCGTCATCGGCATGACAATCTGAACGAGGTACAAAATAAACGCCACCAATTCTCCGGCGGACAGCCCGCCGTTCGCTACCTGCATCCCGCCGTAGCCAATCACCACGACAAGCAGCATCATCATCACAAAGGCCATAAAGGGGCTAATCCATGCCATGACTTTACCCTCCCGTACACCGAAGGAGAGCAGTCTGCCGATCGCTTGGTTGCCGCTTTCGTATTCCTGCCGCTCCGCATTCGATGCTTTGACCAGGCGGATTTCGGACAACACCTGGCTTAAGGCCGCTGTAAACGAGGCGGTCTCGTCCTGCATAGCCAGTGAGATTTTATACATCGTCCGGCCCAGCGGCACAAGGATCAGTGCGGCGAGAGGGATCACCGCGGACATGACCAGGGTCATTTTCCAGTTCAAATAAAACAGGACGGCTACCGCACCTAGTATGGAGATAATCCCGCTGATAAAGCCGGAGACTTGTTCGGAGATCAACGTTTTGAGAATTCCGGTGTCATTCGTCATTCGACTGACCGACTCCCCGGTTCGAGTATTGTCGAAGTAGGATACCGGCAAGCGGAGCATCTTCTTCCACAATCGATCCCGAAGGCTGGCAACCATGCGCTGACCAGTATAATTCAGCAGGAAGATCGATACGCCGGAAGCGACGGACATCCCGATAAATGCAGCACCGATCCACAAGATCTGCGACCCGCTGATGGAAGACAGCGAAAAACCGTCAACGAGATTTTTCGTGAACATCGGAATGACGAGGCTGACCAACGTTGACAGGAGGCTGAGGACGATCGCGACAACAAAGAGCGGCAGCGGCGGTTTCGTTTCTCGCAGCAGGCGAAAAAACGCCTTTGAACTTCCTCCGCTTTGGCTCACTTGATCATCTATATTTTTTAAGTTAGGGTTATTCCTTGGCATGTGGTTCTCTTCCCTTCCCTCTCTATCTGAAACAAGACGAGCCGGACATACCGGCTCTAGGAAAAAGACTACATATCGAATTTAAACTGAAGTTAAACAATGTTAATGTTGAAACTAGAGATTTTCTACTTCCACACTGATGACATGGTTAATCTTCCGGAGAAAATGGTACAGCTCCGTCGTATACTCCTTCTCGGATGCGGTAATCACCATATCGACGCGCTGGCGGCCCTCCTCCAGGTCTTTGATCTTCAGCCGCCGAATCCGGTGCTTGTTCATCTTCGATGTTTGTTCCAGATCCCCGCTGCATTCAATGATCCGAATCAGTTCGGTGACGTTGCCATGATCCTCCATGACGATTTTGATGGAGACGTCACGTTGATTCAGCTTATAGGGTCCAATCCATTTAATGATATAAGGTACGACATTTACGGAGATGATCAGCAGAACCACCGTTAATGCAGCCGCCAGGTAAAAGCCAGTTCCGATCGCGATCCCAATCCCGGACGCCGCCCAAATCATCGCCGCAGAGGTCAGGCCGGAGATTCCTTCATTGCTTCGGCGAAGGATCGCCCCTGCCCCCAGGAAACCGATCCCGCTGACGATTTGCGCTGCCAGCCGCATCGGATCCATGTTCGGATGATCTGGTCCAGCGAATTTAGCAAACGCCTCGATCGACACAATCGTAACCAAGCAGCTGGCAATACAAATGACCATACTTGTCTTGATGCCCAGTGGTTTCTGCTTTAATTGCCGATCGATCCCGATAAATAGCCCGAACAATAGCGCGAGACACAGTTTTACAACAATTTCCATTTCGTTCATCATGATCGCAACTCCTCCAAGTATATAAGGTGAGTATAATTGTATTCGGCACTTTGGTGCAAATCGAACATCCCCTCCCAAAATATGAAAAAGAAACTCATGCGACTGGACACGCTACCTAGCCAGCAGGAGTTTCTTGGGCTTACTGTGTTAAACGTTCAGCAAAAATATCGTCGGGATTCGCATCAGAATAAGATTTCACAAACTGATCATAGGTACCTTCAAATGTGAACCTTCCTTGGTTCAGGAGATGAATTTTACAATCCACTTTCTGAAAATCATGCAGGGTATGGCGCCGGCGATTAAGTCAAAAAGAGTTGTTTTTCCTGAACCATTTTTTCCAATCAAGACCTGAATCTTCCCCGCTTCAAAGTCTGCACACAAATCGTTTAAGACCTTACGATCGGACTTCTTATAGGTATAGCTTAAATGACGAATGGTGATCATCGGTTCCTCCTTCGTTCAAGTGCGGTAAGTGGGGGATACAATTTTAATCCATTTGAAGCCTGTCGTTCCCAACCCCATGTAAAGGCCTGTGATAAGAAATAGATAAACGGAAGACAAGTGGCTGATCGGTTGGCCTGTAAACCACTCTGCAAAGACGAAAGTCAAATTCCGAACGTACTCCAGCGGGTTAATGAAAGCCATCACATGCCCAAGCGGAAACGGCAAGGAATCCGAGTTGGCGGAGATTAAAAACATCACCAGTACCGAGATATTGAGAAGGGTCATTAATGATTCCTGTCGGACAGGCAAGAATAGGATGTTCAGAACAAGCAGGGAAACCGCAAGCCCGCCAATCAGGCTGGACGTTAAAGCGGTCATTACAAAGGGGAGAAAATGCGCATAACTGTTCAAATATAAAGTCCCTGTAATTGCGGTGAACAACAGAATCATGAGGATGAGGAACACAAGCTGGCTGATCAATTTGCCTAGTATTACGCCATTTTTGCTGCCAGAAACGAATTTAAACATTTTTAAAAAGCCCGTTTCTCGTAACGAAATTAGACTTGTAGTCACTTCTACAGACATCACTAAAGTGATATAGGAGATAAACAAGCTAGACTGATGAATAAAAGTGTCTTCTTCCGGTTGCTGCATTAGCCATGGTGCATGATATACAAAAAAGAGAAAGAGCGGAAACACCAGATACCATAGGAAACCGATTTTGTGGTTCATCGTCATGATCGCAAACAACCGAACATACTCGTACACGATTCTCATTATTATAACTCCTTGATCAGTGACTATAGGGATATTTTTCTAATATTGTTAGAATTTCAATTATTCTCATTTTATTTATTCCCTGCTTCATTGGTCAAGAAGAAAAAAGCCTGAACCATCATGAAACGGCTCAGGCTTCTGAATTAATGAATCAGTTCAATTAGAATTTAGCAGCCAGTTCGGCAGCGCGTTTTACGCCATCATGAATGATTTCTTCGGCGCGGTCTTGGAATTGGTTGTGTCCTTCAACCACAACGACTTCCGGATCGTTAATGCCCCAGAAGGCCAGGGTGTTCTTCACATAGTTCAGGGACATTTCCAGCGCAGTCGCAGGACCTTCGGAATAAACACCGCCACGCGCTTGCAGCAACGCTACTTTCTTATCGCCAACCAAGCCCACCGGACCTTGTTCGGTGTACTTGAACGTTTTACCCGCTTGGTTCAAGTAGAACAGGTACGTCAACAGCTGTGCTGGAATCGTGAAGTTCCATAGCGGGAATGCAAATACGACCTTATCCGCATTCAGAAATTGCTCCAAATAGCCGTTAGCCAAGTCAGCAGCTTTTTGCTCTTCTGGCGTTGTTGGAATCCCGTTATTGACTTTGAACAGCCCGTTCAGCATATCCAAATCATAGTAAGGCAGGTCCAACTCAAACAGGTTCAATTCGATGATTTCATCATGAGGATGAGTTTCTTTGTACGTTTGCAAGAAGCTTTCGTACAACTTTACGGTAGCAGATTGCTCTGCTGGGCGATTATTAGCCTTAACAAATAAAACTTGAGACATTTGTGTTTCCCTCCGACTCTTCTTTTCTACTTTATTTTCCTTAGTTACTATATATTATCTTGCAACTAGTTTAACAATAGTTATAATAATCACTAACTACCACTTTGTCAATTACAGATTCAAAAAATTCAAACTTTATCCACTTCCGTTTCCGCCTGTATTCCTCTTCTAAATTTGCTGCGAACCTGCTCTGCTGCCGCCGTCATTTGTTTCAAAGCTGCGACTGTCTCCTGTTGTCCCCTCGTTTTCAAACCGCAATCAGGGTTGACCCAGAACAATTCCGGATCTAACACTTGAATCGCTCGCTCGATCAATCGTATCATCTCCTCCGCGGACGGGACGCGCGGACTGTGAATGTCGTAAACCCCTAACCCGATTCCAAGTGGATACGTATGCTTCTCAAAACTGTGGATCAGCTCGCCGTGGCTCCGTGAAGTTTCGATCGAGATAACATCCGCATCCAGCGCACGGATCTCTTCCAAGATATCGTCAAATTCGCAGTAGCACATATGCGTATGAATTTGCGTCGTATCCCGTACCGATGAAGTCGTCATCCGGAACGCCTTCACTGCCCAGTTCAAATAGTTCGACCAGTCCTTCTGCTTCAGCGGCAGTCCTTCGCGCAGCGCAGGCTCGTCCACCTGGATCATTTCAATTCCCGCTTCCTCCAACACTTCGACTTCCTTTCGCAAGGCCAATGCAATTTGATAAGCCACCTGCTCCCGGGACAGGTCACTGCGAACAAAGGACCAGTTCAAGATCGTGATCGGACCTGTTAACATGCCTTTCACCGGTTTGTTCGTCAGGCTTTGGGCGTAGGCCGTTTCCTTCACGGTCATTGGCCCAGCAAATTCGACGTCTCCATAAATGATCGGAGGCTTCACGCAGCGCGTTCCATAGGACTGGACCCAGCCTCCTTGCGTAAACGCAAATCCTGGGAGCTTCTCGCCAAAAAACTCCACCATATCGGTCCGCTCAAACTCACCGTGCACCAATACGTCGAGCCCGATCTCCTCTTGAAACTCCACCCATCTGCGGATCTCCGCTTGGATGAACGCTTCGTACTTCTCCGCGCTCCACTCACCTTTACGCCACTTCTGCCTTGCAGCCCGCACCTCGGCGGTTTGCGGGAAACTGCCAATCGTTGTAGTCGGCAGGAACGGCAGCTGCCACTTCGCCTGCTGCTTCCGCCGCCGTTCGGCGAAATCGCTGGCGCGCTCAGCCGGAGCAGCTGCGGCCTGCGCTGCTTCTTCCCGTACGAATGGAAGGTTGCGGGCTGGATCTGCAGCAAGCGCAGCCAAAGCCCGTCGATTCTCGGTGAACTGCACCGGCTCCGCTCCTTCTCCGTGGGCCGCCTTGCATAAGCTCACCAACTCCTCCAGCTTCTGCTCGGCAAAGGCCAGCGCATCGTGCAATACCGGATGCAGCCGCTCCTCCCTTGTTACAGATACCGGGACATGTAGCAAGCTGCAAGAAGGCTGCACGATGACCTCCGACGCTCCGGCCTGAAGCGAAATCACCTTCAGCAGGTTTAGTGCCTCATCTAAATCCGTACGCCAAATATTCCGCCCGTCAATCAGTCCCGCACCTAGCGTCTTGTCAGCAGGGAAGCCGGAACGCCGGAGTGATTCGAGGTTACCTTCCCGGCCATGAACGAAATCCAATCCCAAACCGTGCACCGGCAGTTCAATCAGTTCATCATACCGTTCGACCGCATCAAAATAGGTTTGGAGCATCAGTCGCAATCCCGGAACCTCCTGCGTAATCGTCTTGTAGATCAAGCGAAGCTGTAGTACGTCCTCCTCACTTAAAGAGACAACAACAGCCGGTTCATCGATTTGCACCCAATCTGCACCCGCTGCCTCCAGTTCGCGCAACACCTGTACGTACAGAGGCAGCAGCTTTTGGGTCCAAGTTTCAGCCTCCCCCGCGGTTTCCCCTTTGGATAACTTCAGCAACGTAAACAGTCCGAGCAGAACAGGCCTTCCGTTGATCCCGAGCTCCTGTTTCGCCTCCAGATAGGCTTGCAGCGGCCGATTGACAGTCAACTTGGGATCACGGTTCCCCAGCTCAGGTACGATATAATGGTAATTCGTATTAAACCATTTGGTCATCTCGCTGGCGGTTGCTTCGTCATTGCCTCTTGCGATCGCGTAATACAGATCAAGCGAGATTTGTTCCCCGTTCCAAGTGAAGCGCTCCGGTACAAGCCCAAACATCGTCGCCGTATCCAGAACGTGATCATAATACGTAAAATCACCAACCGGTATGATATCAAGCCCCCGATCCCGCTGCACACGCAGGTTGTTCAAGCGAATCTCTTTTAATCGAGCATGAAGCTCCGGCTCCGTGATTTTCCCTGACCAATATGCCTCGATTTGCTTCTTCCAATCCCGTTGTCCACCGATTCTGGGATACCCCAGATTACCACTCAAAAAGTTCCCCATGTTCATTTCCTCCCATTGGTTTGATCAATCATACTAAGTCCGTAAAAAACACAAAAAAGGTCCTCGATAGCATGGCTAAAGAGGACCTTCGATCCGTTGTTCGATGGCTTGCAACTTTAACACCTCCCTATCTCCCGTAGGTACTGCAGTGCTGTTGAAATAGGCAGGTCTCCTGGCTCCGGGATCTTCGCCGGATGCAGCCTTCCCAGTGATTGTCACCAGTGGCATCTCATACATCCGACTCCTCCGTTACAGTGGCGGGACCGCGCCGGTATTGCACCGGACTTCCCTTTTAAGCTTCAGCCATGCTCGGCCGAAACACCTATTTCCGCTATATTCGGTTGGAATATACCTTACATCTTACTTCATCTGTCTTGTGAATACAATACCAAACAGATCGGAATTTACTTATTTGTGTAGCAGGATGGAGCACAAACGACAACATTTTCGACAACATTCATGTGATACATATCACAATCCACCCTCTAGACCCGTCGTACGATGAAAGTATATCAAGGAGCCATTTCCTTCACCATTATAGAGAGAAAGAGGAATGACCGATGAAATCGCGGAACATCCCAAAGCTTCTGTTGATTAGCTTATGCTGTCTGATCATGATTGCCGCAGCATGGTTTGCGTTCCCGTCGGAGCCCCCTCAGGTCAGTGCCCCTCCCCTGCAAGCGGAAGAGCTGCATCTCCATCCACCGCCCGTGGAGCCGATCATTAGACGGGAAGGCCATACCGTCCGCATTGAAATGACTGCGCAGCAGGCGGATATCGAGATCTCCGAAGGTGTCACTTATCCGGCTTGGACGTTTAACGGAACCGCCCCTGGTCCGGTGTTGCGGGTAAAGCAAGGCGATCAGCTGGAGTTTACCTTAAAAAACTTAGATCCCGACATGCCGCACTCCATGGATTTCCATGCGGTCCATGCCGCTCCAAGCAAGAAGTTCATTGACGTGATGCCTAACGAGCACGGCACGTTTACTTATCCCGCCACCACGCCAGGCGTGTTCATGTATCATTGCGGAGTTAGTCCGGTGCTGCTGCATGTGGCTAATGGGATGTACGGGATGATCATCGTCGAACCGACAGACGGTTACCCAACGGACTCGGAAATCGATCGAGAATATACGATGGTCCAAAGTGAATGGTATGCGGCCAATGATCTGGATGCGTTTCAACAAGGCGATCCGGAGGTTGTGGTATTCAATGGCGATGACTTTACGTTAAAAGACCATCCGTTCCTCGCCAAAGTTGGCGACCAGGTCCGCTTGTACGTCATCAATGCAGGGCCAAATCACGTTTCTTCGTTCCATGTGGTCGGGACGACCTTTGATCGCGTTTATCTGGACGGGAATCCAAACAACCAGCTGTACGGAATGCAGACCGTATTGCTTCCAGCCGGCGGCGGCGCAGTCGTTGAATTTACCGTTACAGAGGAAGGGGATTATCCAATCCTTACCCATCAACTGAGGGACGCCAACCTCGGCGCTACGGCGATCTTGCGCGTAACTCAGGACGGAACGGATCATGGAGCACCGGTGATGAGCCATTAAGGACTACCCTATTCATGTAAATTCATAAACGAGGTGACGTTGGATGAATCGACAAGATACCAAAATCATAGAGCTCGACGTCCGAGAGCAACTACGCAACAAGCTGGAGCCGTTCCAGCTCATCATGGACACCGTTAAGAAGCTAGAGAAAGATGATCTCTTCGTGCTACACGCTCCGTTCAAACCGACTCCTCTGCTCAAGCTGTTGAAAATGAAAGGGCTCGTGGGCAAATCCGTGATGCAGGACAAAGAGCATTGGGTTACCACATTTGTTCATAAGAAAAACAAAGCATGGCTCGAAGAAGAAAACGAATCGATTGAAGCAACAGCAGATGCTGCTCCGATATCAACGGCGGTTTCCAGCGAAAATACCGCGAGTCCCAACATCATCACGCTGGACAACCGCGGTCTGGAACCACCGCAACCGATGGTCCGGACGCTGGCGGCACTGGATCGCTGTAAGTCAGGGGATGAGGTGCATATTCACAACGACCGAGTACCCGTATTTCTAATCGAAGAGTTAAACAGCTTGGGCTGCACCTATACGGTGGAAGAACAACCGGATGGAACCGCCAAAGTCCAGATCCGCAAACCTTAAGGAGGTGAACCTGATGCAAGCCATGTCCCGCCTGCCTTTTCTCTTTATCGTCACCGGAATCTTCGGATTCGTCCTGTTTCACGCCACCTCCCTGATGTCGCTCACGGGCTGGATCGGCGATGATATCCGCGGCCCGGCTGGCTGGTTCCAGGTCCACCTGTTTGTACTGGGCTGGGCAACCATGCTGGCAATGGGTGCCGTCTACCAGCTGATCAACGTTATTTTGCAGTCAAATATTTACAGTGAACGTCTCGGGTATGTGCATTTTGCGCTGTTTACCATTGGGCTGTTTGGTCTGCTGTTTGGTTTCATTCAAGGCGATACGTATTGGATTGGCGGCTTTGCGACAATTGCATTCTCAGGAGTTGTCTTGTTCGTCTGGAACCTGACCGCTACGTTGCTGCGGGCCAGAACGTGGAACGCAATCACCATGAGCACCGCCTGCGCGATATTTTACCTGCTGCTCACGGGGTTATCCGGGATGGCGATGGGGATCAATTTTGCGACCGGTCTATACAACGATTTGCACGAAAACCTATTTGGCACGCATATTTGGCTAGGAACATTAGGCTGGTTTGGACTGTTGATCACCGGGTTCAGTTATAAGCTGCTGCCGATGTTTTACTTGTCCCATGACTATCCAACTCGTCTGGAATTCGTCGTTTGGGGCGTATGGAACGCAGGAGTTCTGCTGGGCGCGGCTTCCTTTCTGTTTGGTTTACCGACAGGCTTCAAAATCGCTGCACTGCTCCTGATCGTCGTTGCCGTCCTTTGTTATAACGTTCATCTGCTGCAAATCCGTAATAAACGGCATAAGCGCAGCCCGGGGGCAGGCATTGAGTGGACGGTGACCGGGAGCCAAATCTTTGCCGCCTTTGCGGTCATGTTTGCGGTACGGGCGCTGCTGTCACCGGGGCAACTGCTGGAAACCCAAACCGTTCTTACCGCTGGCTTTGTTTACTTAAGCTGCTGGGTCTCGTTTACGGTGCTTGGCTACCTGTCCAAAATTGTACCGTTCCTATGGTGGACCTACAAATACGGCAAACAAGCCGGACGCCCGGGAACCCCGGTGCTGGCCGACCTGTTGAACGAACGGAAAGTGAATCTTGGGTTGACCTTGATGCTTTGCGCGAATTTGACCGTCCTTATTGGCATCGTGACCGGCTCCTCGATCGGGATTGCCGTTGGAGGCGCCGTATTATCTATCGTTTCGGTGGCTTACATCGCTATAATCGCGATGGTGTTTGCTCATTAACGACATTACAAATGGAGGGAGTCGCCATGAATAAAATTGAACAAATCCGTGAATGCCTGCGTGAGGTTTATGATCCCGAGCTTGGGGTAAATATCGTGGATCTTGGGCTGGTATACGATATTCGGGAAGAAGAGGATCAAGTTTACATTCAAATGACCTTAACGACACCTGGCTGTCCGATGCATGATACCATCGTGGGCGGCGTTCGATGGGTACTTCATGATCAACTTGGCATCCAAAACCCCGTCATCGACATCGTCTGGGAGCCGCGCTGGTCGCCGGAGCATATGTCGGAGACAGCCAAGGAACAGTTAGGGTATTTTTGAGGTAATTATCAAAACAAGCTGACGGCTTCATCTATGGGGGATGAGCCGTCAGCTTGTTATTTTACGATCAGGACGCCTTTCATTTGCTTATGGTTCTTCCCACAGGAGATGTTGCAGGAGTACTCAAAGGTTCCGGCTTGGTCAGCCGTAAACGTAATCGTTTTGCCGCCGCGAACTTCTTTGTTGTATCCCTTGATTTTCAGCGAATGCATCCCTTGGGTATTTTCGAGCGTAATTTGCACCGTATCGCCCTTTTTGACCTTAATTTCTGTCAAGTCATATCCTGAAGAACTGGCATAAACAGTAAACGACTTCACCGGTCCTGCCGTTTCCGCTGCCGGTTCAGAACCGCCGATATAGCGCCCGGGGGCGTCAGCACATCCCGTTAGCAATAGCATCCCGGCCGCAATCAACCGGGCAACAGCACCCAAACGTTGGTTCATCAGCCTTTCCCCCTCTTGAACTAAGAGCTATTCTCAGTTTAGAACGGGAAGGATTCATGCCTTGTGATTTCCATCACAACTTCAAGCTTTGTCCCTGATGCTGTTGAAATCAGCCCCGCGAGTCAATCCACCCTTGCTCCAGCGCATAACGCGTGAGTTGTACCCGATTTTCCAAATGCAGCTTTTGCAAGATGTTTTTGAGATGGTTTTTGACCGTCTGGTCGGAAATATGCAGTACCCCGGCAATCTCCCGATTGGTCATACCCTGCGCAACCCAGCCGAGGATCTCCCGTTCGCGGGCGGTTAACGGAGGTTGCTCGCTGTTTGATCGTTTGTTCACCGGAAACTCCTGCAAAATCCGCAATGCCAACTCACTGGATAATGGCGCTTCATCGCTGGCGATGGCCCTTAAATATTCCAACCAGGTTCCGGGCTCCAGATTTTTGAGCAGGTACCCCTGGGCGCCTTGCTTCAGCGCTTCAAACAGATGAGCAGCATCATCCGATACCGTAATGAGGACGATCTTCACATAAGGGTAGCGCAGCTTGATCTCGCGGGTGGTTTCCAAGCCATCCTTGCCCGGCATGCGAATATCCATCAAGATCAAATCCGGCATCCACCGCTCCGTCTGGGCGATGGCTTCGTCGCCATTTTCCGCGTAAGCCACGATTTCAAATGAATCATCCTCGGCCAATATCTCCCCGATCGCTTCCCGCGCATGCGGATGATCATCCACGACCAACACGCGAACCTTCATCTGTACCATCTCCTCCCCGAATTTGAATCATCGTTTCTCCCGACCGGGACGCAACTGTCAGTTCCCAGCCCATCTCGTTCGTCCGCTCCCGCATAATCTGCAGGCCGTAGCGGCCTGGTTTGACTGCAGCCTCTTCCGTGAAGCCGCGTCCGCGATCTGTAATCGTGACGGTGAAACTGTGCGCATCTCCAGATGCCGAGATCTCGATGGCTTGTACGCCCGCATGCTTGGCTGCGTTAATGACCGCTTCCCGCAGGCAGGATACCAGCACCATCTTCGCCTTCGCCGGCCAACCCGCTTCCTCCAATTGCCAGTCCAAATGCAACGTGAGTTGCTGTTCCACCGCAATCCGACGCACGATCGCCGACATGGAGGCTTCATCCCCTTCACCTTCCCGAGCGCCCGGAGGAATCCGCAGGTCGGAAATCGCCTCTCGTACATACCGGTTCACTTCATGAATTGATTTGCGCAGCCCGTTCCAATCATACGAACTGCCTGCCGCCTGTTGTTGCCGTTCGGCCCGGTCCACCTTGACGGAGAGCAGGAACAGAGATTGCGCGATTCCGTCGTGCAGCTCGCGAGCCAGCTGCTCCCGCTGCTCCAATCGGGCCTTCAGCGCCCGCTCCCGCTGTAATTCTTCCTGCATGCGTTCTAGGTTTGCGAACCAGCGATATTGCAAGGTAATACTCACCGCAAACAAAATAATCGGTGTCAGCACATTCCCAAGCTCCATCGACACAAAGGGCATGAGAAATTGGTGGCGTACCACCTCCCAGACCCCGACCACCAACGTTGGAATGATCAAGATCAACCATTTCGTAAATTTATAGGACATCGTCTAACTCCTTAAGTCGTTTTCGTTCGACTTAACTTTACCTAACCCGAGATCAGGCTGGCAAGCGTTAGACAAAAAAATTGAATCCTTTCGTGTGATAAAGCCGTAAAATAAAAAAGCAAGGCGGAACTGCCATTCCGCCCTGCTTTGTGGTACGTGCGTTACCTTACAGCATTTTTTTGATGTCATCCTTGATCGCTTCGGATTGCGGTCCGAACACGACTTGGACAGCGCCTTTGCCGAGTCTCATGACGCCCGATGCACCCAATTGCTTCAATGCGGCATCGTTAACTTGCTTATCGTCCTTGACGACGAGGCGAAGGCGGGTAATGCACGCATCCACGGACTCAATATTTTCCGGTCCGCCGATGTTCGCCAGAATTTTGGCTGAACGATTGTCGGTAGCTCCCGGAACAGCACCTTCGCTAGCTGCTTCTTTCGAATCCATTTCAAATTCATTTGGATCGTCAGAGCGTCCCGGCGTTTTGAGATTGAAGGCTTGAATAATTACCCGGAAGAGCACGTAGTAAATGACGAAGAATACGAGACCAACTGGAATAAGTACCCAAGCATTTGTGGACAGCTTCATGTTCACCAGATAATCGATTAACCCTGCCGAGAAGCCAAAGCCCAATTTGACATCAAGAGCATACATGACGTAGCCGGCAATACCAGTCAAAATTGCGTGAACGACATAAAGCAATGGTGCTACGAACATAAAGGAAAACTCAAGCGGTTCTGTGATCCCGGTTAAGAAAGCAGCAAGTGCCGAACCGATAAAGATCGAGGCGACCACTTTCCGTTTTTCTTTCTTCGCCGTATGAATAAATGCTAAAGCTGCACCCGGCAAAGCGAACATCATGATCGGGAAGAAGCCAGTCATAAACATACCCGCCGTTTTGTCTCCAGCGAAGAAACGGGACAAGTCACCGTGAACCACTTCACCAGCGGCATTCGTAAAGTCACCGATTTGGAACCAAGCAATCGTATTGATGACATGGTGCAAACCAATCGGAATCAAGAGACGGTTGGCGATACCAAATACCAGAGATCCGATTCCACCCAAACTTACAACCCATTCACCAAAATTACTAATAACATCTTGAATTGGACTCCAGATCATCCCGATCAGAACGGCAAGTACCATTGTGCTTGCTGCGGTAATGATCGGAACAAAACGTTTGCCGGCAAAGAAGCCAAGCCATTCCGGCAATTTAATATTATGATACTTTTTATACAAATAAGCAGACCATGCGCCAGCAAAGATCCCGCCAAGTACCCCCATATTCAACACTGTGTCATCAGCAATCCATGGGAACGCTGCAGGAACGACTTCCAGCACTTTAATTAAAACTTGATAGGCGATAAGAGCGGACAATGCGGCAACCGCATCGCCGGCAAATCCGATGGCGACCCCCACTGCGAAAATAAGTGCCAGATTCCCAAAGATTGCACCCGCGCCCGCATTCAGGAACGGGGCAAAATAGGTGTTCAGGAAGCCGCCGACCGCCGATCCAAGATGGAGATCTTTCTCATAGTCGAGCAGGCCAAAACTTTGCAAAATACTTGCTGCAGGCAGTGTCGCTACAGGAAGCATCAGCGACTTTCCTAGCTTTTGTAATTTCGCTAGCATGCACAAACCATCCTTTCTTTACTTCTTGGATTTTATTGTAAAACCGCCTTCAAAATGACGCTGCTGCCTGCCGTCACAGGACCGGTGATAGGTTCAACGCTGCTTGTCACTTCTCCGGCGTTTGTTACTATAATTGGCGAAATCACCGGATAACCCGCTTCGCGAATGGCTGCAATATCAAATTCGATAAGCAGCTGACCTGCTTTAACTTTGTCCCCCACGGAGACATGGGCGGTAAAGCCCTCGCCTTTGAGCGACACGGTATTGATTCCAAGGTGGAACAGAAACTGCAATCCCGACGAATGCTCCATCATCACGGCATGGTTACTTTTGATCACATGAACGACTTTACCGTCAAACGGTGCAACCAGACGTCCTTCGCTCGGTTCAACGGCGATCCCCGGGCCCATATGGCCCCCGGCGAACGCTTCATCTGGAACTTGAGCTAACGGTACAGCCTCCCCGGTTAGCGGCGAAAGGATCTCCAGTACTTTACTCTCCGTATTTTTCTTTCTCCATTTTGAAAACATATGGCTCTCCTCCTATTTCTAATTACCTATATTCTGGCATCTTTAAGAAATCAATATGCCTATTCCCGGATATTGGGAGATATAGGCGAAAAAAAAGAGCCAAGAAAAGAAGCCTACGGTTAATCTAGGTCTGCTTTCCTTGGCTCATGCCCATTCTAAAACAATGGTAACACGCCAAAAGTCATTTAATTGTCGGTCGGTTATGTGACTATAATAATTCAAGCTCTTCCTAGCGTCAATAGAAAAATGAAAGCGTACACATGATGTTAGTTATTTTAAATTTTATTCTTAAAGCACCTGAAATAATGCGGGCACCTTATCCGGTTCCCATCCCGGCAGCGACGTATGGGCTTGAATTACTTTATAGGTCACACCGTTATACGTTACGAGCTGATTTACGGTATACGACGTATAGGGTGCCCAAGCTGCCGGCCCTGTCCCTTCCGAATCCGTAGTTACCGTCACCGCGTTGCTCGAAGGCGAGAGATTGCCGGCGGCGTCTTTGGCCTTCACGGTAAACGTATAGGAAGTCGATGGCGCTAGGCCGCTGATCGTCGCCGTTGTTCCCGTTACCGTCGCAGCAAGCTGACTGCCGTTGTATACCTCATATCCGGTCACACCTACGTTATCGGTCGAAGCACTCCAGCTCAGGCTGACGCTGGTTGAGGTTTTGGCCGTCACCGTCACGTTACCCGGTGCAGTTGGAGCAGTTGAGTCGCCTGGGTTGGTTCCCGGCTCGGTCGTAACCGTAACCGGAGCGCTGGTGGGTGAGACATTACCTGCAGCATCCCTTGCAACCACGGTAAATGTATACGTCGTTTCAGGGGCAAGATCGCTGATCGTCGCCGTCGTTCCCGTTACGCTGGCCGCTTGCATTCCGTTCCGGAAGACGTTGTATCCCACAACGCCAACGTTATCGGTAGAAGGCTGCCAAATTAACGTGACGGAGCTCGCCGTTTTAGAGGTGACCGTTACACCGGTTGGCGTAGAAGGAGCCACTGCATCTCCCGGCGGTGTTACACTTCCGCCCAGATCGTTTCTCAGCTTGGTGAGCAGCGTTGTGTTGCGGTCACCGCTCAGCTCCCAGAACATGGCCCCGGCAAGACCGCGGCTCTTGATATAATCGGTTTTGAAGCCGATGGATTGCGGATCGTCATACGAGATAAACCGCCGGACCGAAGGATTATACAGATACGGCACCTTGGCTGTATCGTTCCAGTAGCGAGTATACCCGTTCTTATTGATATAATTTGCTTCCAGGTCATAGTAATCAAAGGAACCGGCCTCCCACGTTCCGACGGAAGACCCTCCGCTGGCGCTTTGGTATTGACCGTTGCCAGCGTTGTTTACACCATCCCACCCGCGACCGTAGAACGGAATGCCAAGCACCAATTTATTGGCGGGAACTCCGGCGTTCAAGTGGCCTTGCACTGCAGCGTCGGCATTAAAGACCGTGGCGCTGGGTACGCCAGCGTTGCCAGCAGCCGGATCATAATACAGCGGCGCATTATGGGCCGTAATTTGCTGCCACCCGCCGTTAAAATCATAAGTCATAATATTAATCCAGTCGACGATGGAGGCGATGTTGCCGAGCTCCGTATTGCTGACAAAGGAAGGTGAAGCCCCTGAAGCGATCGTCAGCAAATATCTTTTGCCATCGACCGCACCGGCGGCATCCAGCTTATTCCGGATCTCTTGAAGCAGCTTCGTATAATTCTGCTTATCTTCAGGGCGATAGCTGTTCCCCGGCAATCCGCCGGCAACCGGGTATTCCCAGTCCAAATCAATGCCGTCAAAGTTAAACTTCCGCAGGAAGTCGACAGCGGAGTTGGCAAAGGTCTCTCGTGTAACTTGGCTGGCAGCCACATCGCTGAAGCGATTGGACCAGGTCCACCCGCCTACCGAAATGATCGTCTTCAGGTGCGGATTCGCCTGTTTGAGTTTATTAAGCTGATGAATATTGCCTGCATACGGTTGATCCCAGGTGTCGCCGGGAAATAACTTGCCGGTATCGATCCAAGGGTCTCCCAAGACGATTGTGCCGTTAGGCACGTTAATGGTTTGGCCCTTCTCGTCCTGCGTCGGCCAGGTTACAGGGTTCGGACCAGCTGGGTCCGGATTGCCGTGACGGCCGTCCCAGGCGATATCGGCAAAAGCATAGTTGATATGGGTGATCTTGGAGGCGTCGATATCATTGACATTAAAATTGCGGTCATAAGCTCCCCAAGATGGATAGTAGGCAACGATTTTGTAAGGATCAGCAGCCTCAGCGGCTTTCGGTTGGAGCAGGCCGCCAGGCAGCAGCAGAGATAAAGCCAGACAGGTCAGAGTAAACAGCTTCCACTTCTTGGTGAAGCTATGGGTTCTCTTCGAATGCATCACTTAAATCCCTCTCTTTCAATCGAAATTGAATTGGAATAAAGCTAGCAGCAAGAACTCTGGCTGTGTGATCCATGAAATGGGCCAACGTCACGAGTCTTTCGCGTTCGTCAACCATTCTCCTTTCCCTTTGGAACTATCCGACGGGCTCCTCGCTTATCCTCTGTCCGCCGCAGCCAATCACCTCCACAAATAACTAGATCTCATTTCACTTCTTGTAAGCGCTCAAAGCCAATCCCGGCGCCTAGAGGATCTCTAAGTAGCACCTACAAATCTATTAAATCATAATAGAAATGGGTATAAAAGGATAAATTTCTATTATTTAATCGATTAATCGGCTAAAAAATGCAAAAAACGCGGCGATCTCAGAAGATCACCGCGTCTGAAAAATGGGATATGGCGCTGGTTTGGTCGATATACTCGATTTTTCATCCATATTTCGTGACAAAGTGTTGTAATCAGGAAATCTATATGATTTTTCATATAAAAATGTGGCAATAAGCTCCCATCAGCCCAAATTTATATGAAATTTCATTTAGATTAGGCCAAAATGGCCCCTTATCCGCTGAATCTATTCGATATTTCGTGTTCAATCCCGGTTCAAGTCAGTGATGGCACGCCAAACTCATGTTAACGCAGTCCATCCGGCCGCAATTTTCGGGTTGCGGTGGCTTGAAGCGGATCGTCCGGCCAATAATGCTTCGGGTAACGCCCCTTTAAGTCCTTTTTGACCTCAAAATAGGTATGTTCCCAAAAGCTACGCAGGTCTGAGGTAACCTGAACGGGACGGCTGGCCGGTGACAACAAATGCAGCGTAATGGGAACCCGTCCAAACCCGATCCGCGGTGTCTCCATCATGCCAAACACTTCCTGCAAGCGTACCGCCGCATAAGGGGCTTGAGGGCCGTCGTAGTGGATTTGGATTTTGGAGCCGCTGGGGACAAGCAGGTGTGTTGGCGCTTCGGCATTTAACTCCTGTTGTTGCGGCCAAGTCAGCAGACTCTCCAGGATATTGTACAGAGACAGTGCCTGCAAATCCGACCGCTTACGAACTCCGGATAAATACGGCGCCAGCCATTCCTCCGCGGTTGCGGCCAGCGTATCATCGGACACATCCGGCCAATCCGGATTGAGGCGGTGCAAAAACATCATCCGCTCCTGCAGCTTCCTCGCCTTCTCCGTCCACGGCAAGATGGCAACGCCTTTGGTGGCAACGGCCTCGAGCAAGGCTTGCACAATCTGCTCCGCGCTTGGCGACGGATCCGGCTGCTCCCGCAGCACGATTGCGCCAAAGGTCCGGCGGATTCTCGCCCGCACTGTTCCCGATGCATCATCCCATTCCGCCCGCCTCTCCTCGGTAATTCCCTCCGCATGATGGCGGTAGACGTCCTCTTCCTCCAACGGGGCTGCCAGCAAAATCCGCCCTTCGGTCCCCTCGTCGTCAACCTCGGCAATCGCCAGGAACGCAGATTGGCCTAAGGAATCCTTGTGGAGCAGCTGCGCCCCCCGCCCGTTACGCATCACATACCGTCCATCTGGGCGGCGGAACGCAATCCGATCCGGATAAGCGAAGGAGACGAGCAATCCGCAGCAGCGGTCCAGATCCGTAGGAACGGACGCAGATGGAGCTTGCGAAGTCAGGTCAGATCCGGCTGGTGCGGGAGCTGTGGGCTCAGCGCCGGACGCGGCCTCGCTGTCCGGCGGCTCGAAATCAGGGTCGTCTTCGGCATCCACGACGACCCATCCGCCAAGCTCGGCGGGCGCCTCAGGCGCGCCGAGCGGCGACGCCTCAGCCAGCGGCTCCGGCTCCGCGAGCCGCTGCTCCCACTGGCGGGCGAGCGCAGCGATGCGCCGCAACCCGTCCAGCCCGGGCTCCTGCACAGCGGCGGCAAACTGGCCGCCGCCCCTGCCCCGGGAGCCCGGGGCCCCGGCCGCGCCTCCGGACGCGGCCATCACCAGCGCCAGCCGGCCGCGCAAATCCGCGTCGCGTCCGGCTGGCCCGCGCAGCAGGTCGCGCTCTTCGAGCAGCGCGGCCAGCGCGCATGCCGGCGCGCCGAGCCCCAGCTCGCGCGCCTGCAGGAGCATGTGCGCGAGGCGCGGGTGCAGCCCGAGCGCGGCCATGCGGCGGCCGTGGGCGGTGATGCGCCCGGCCGCATCCAAGGCGTCCAGCTGGCGCAGCAGCTGGACGGCCTGCGCGTACGGCGCCGGCGGCGGCGCGTCGAGCCACGCCAGCTCGTCCGGCGCGGCGGCGCCCCACGCCGCCAGCTCCAGGGCGAGCGGCGCGAGGTCCGCCTCAAGCATCTCCGGCGCCGTCCGCGCAGGGAGCAGGCGGTCCTCCGCCTCGCTCCAGAGGCGGTAGCACACCCCGGGCGCTGTCCGCCCGGCGCGGCCTCGCCGCTGATCGGCGGAGTCGCGGGCCGCCCGCACCGTCACCAGCCGGCTCATGCCGGTGCGCGGCGAGAATAACGACGTGCGGCGGAGGCCGCTGTCGATCACGACCGTCACGCCATCCACGGTCAGGCTGGACTCGGCGATCGACGTCGCCAGCACGACCTTGCGCTGCCCTGCTGGCGCGGGCTCAATCGCCCGCCGCTGCTCCGCTTGCGGCATCGCCCCGTACAGCGGCGCCAATATCACGCCCGTCGGCAGCCCATCCGCGGCCAGCAACGACTCGGTGCGCCGGATTTCCCGTGCGCCCGGCAGGAACACGAGCACGCTGCCGTCATGCTCGGCAAGGGCCCGGCGAACCGCCCGGTGCACCTTCCGTTCCAGCGGCTCGTTTGCAGCTCCCGGCGCATATACCGTCTCCACCGGGAACATGCGTCCCCGGCTTTGCACTACTGGCGCACCATCCAGCATCTCGGCGATCGGCCGAGCGTCCAATGTCGCCGACATCACAAGCAGCCGCAGGTCGTCACGAAGCAGCTGGCGGCTTTGCCAAGCCAGAGCGAGACCCAGATCAGCATGCAGACTGCGCTCATGAAATTCGTCGAAAATGACCAGGCCTGTCCCGATTAAGGCCGGGTCCTGCTGCAGCATTCGCGTCAAAATCCCTTCGGTGACGACCGTGATCCGCGTGTTCGCCGACACTCGGCTGTCACCCCGCATACGGTAGCCCACCGTCTCGCCCACCGCTTCACCAAGCTGGGACGCCATATAGACAGCCGCAGCCCGTGCTGCCAAACGCCGCGGCTCCAGCAGCAAAATCCGCTGTCCCCCAAGCCAAGGTTCGCTTAGGAGCGACAGCGGAACACGCGTCGTTTTGCCTGCCCCGGGCTCCGCCAGCAGCACGGCAGTTCCCGCTTGGTCAAGCGCTTGTTGCAGCTCAGGGATGACTTCATCAATAGGCAAAGGAAGCTTTGTCATGATTCTCTCCTTACGGGTTACACTATGAGAACATTTTACCATACGGTGCTAAGAAACGAAGGGATCGGAGGAAAAACGATTGCTAAAGCTGCTCGTCCTTTTACTGCTGATCGTACTTACCGCATTGTTTGTCATCATTGAAGCATCACTGCGTGCGTTACACCCGCGGACCATCGAAGCTTGGGCGCGGGAAGGCCGACGTGGAGCGTCCGCACTTCGCGCCCTGTCGCAACGGATCGATCAGGCGTTGTCAGCCTGCCAACTGGCCATTACGGTGAACTCCCTGACTCTGGGATGGCTGGGCCAGCCAATTGTTCGCAGCCTGCTTGCGCCGATCTTTGTTCGGCTGCCCTTATCGGAGTCCGTAGAAACCTTTTTCTCTTTTCTTATCGCGTTCGTGTCGATTACCTACCTGCATGTTGTGCTTGGCGGATTAGTTCCGCAGGTGCTGGCAGCCCAACGGGGCGAAGCCATCATCCTGGCATTTGCCCGGCCGCTCTTGGTATTGAGCACCCTGCTATCCCCGTTCCTCTGGCTGCTCAACCGTTCCTCCGGCCGCATCGTAGCATGGCTTGGCCTGAAACCTGCGGCGGACTGGGACGACGCGCACAGCGAGGAGGAGCTTCGGATGTTGCTGAGCGAAAGCCTGGCCAGCGGCCGGATTAACAAGAGCGAGTACCGCTTCATGAACCGAATTTTCGCCTTTGATGATCTGCTCGCCAAAGATATCATGGTTCCGAGAACCGATATGGTCTGCTTGGATGCAGCTAAATCCCGCGAGGAGAACCTGAGAATGATTCGACAGGAGCAATACACCCGATTTCCTGTCATTCGTGGAAATAAAGATAATATTATCGGGGTGATAAATACAAAAGCGTTGTTCCTGGCTCCCGAGGATCAGGCCGATGTCCCTTTGGCTTCCCTCGTGCGTCCTGTGATGACCGTCTCGGAAAATATCCCCCTTCCGGCCCTGCTGACCAAGATGCAGAAGGAACGTTCGCATATGGCCGTGCTGATTGACGAATACGGCGGTACAAGCGGGATGGTGACCATCGAGGACATTCTGGAAGAAATCGTCGGCGACATCCGCGATGAATTCGATGCGGAGGAAGAGCAGGAAATTACCGAGGTCGCGGCGAATCACCTCATTGTTGACGGCAAAGTTTCCGTATCGCTGATTAACGAGTTGCTGGACGCCGATTTGGAGGAAGACGAGGCGGATACGATCGGCGGTTGGATCTATGGGCATAACCTGGACATCGAAGAAGGAACCCAGTTGGTCTATGGAGACTTGCAATTTACGGTCCTCGAGCGCGAAGACAGCCGGATCCGGAAAATCGAAATCCAAAGGCTGGACACGCCTCATATGGACAGTGCTTATACATCAGAGGGCGGTGACGAAGCCCGGAACGCTCAAGAGCCCGAAGCAGGCTTATAATACGTAAAAGTGAACAATCGAGGAAGTGAAGCATCATGAAACGCGGACGATTTGCACCTACGCCATCCGGCGACATGCACCTGGGTAACGCGAAAATCGCACTGCTCTCCTGGTTGCAAATGCGCGCAGCGGGAGGAACCTTCGTGCTGCGCATTGAAGATATCGACACCCAACGCTCCAAGCCGGCGATCACGGAACGGATTCTCGCCGATCTTCGCTGGTTGGGGTTAGACTGGGATGAAGGACCGGGCGCCTCGGAGGCGTCCGGTCCTTACCTTCAAAGCGAACGGACCGAGCTTTATGAGGAGGCGCTGGCCAAGCTGGACGCCGCTGGCCGGCTATACCCTTGCTTCTGCAGCCGGGCGGAGCTGCTCGCGGTGGCTGGGGCACCGCACGGCTTGTCCTCAGAAGGGGCTCCCTATCCCGGCACTTGCCGCGCCTTAAGCCCGGAGGAGCAGCAACGCCGAGCGCAGCACAAAGATCCGTCACTCCGCTTTGCAATTGGTCCGGAGGAAATTCGCTTCGTCGACGGGATCGCCGGGCCGCAGGTCTTCCCGCCGGGCAGCGGCGGGGATTTTGTCGTGCGTCGGGCCGATCATATGTATTCTTATCAACTGGCGGTGACTGTAGATGATGCCCTGATGGGGATCACCGATGTGCTGCGCGGTGACGACTTGCTCGACTCCACGCCCCGCCAGCTCCATCTCTATGGTGCGTTAGATTTGACACCGCCGAAGTTCGCTCACGCCCCGCTTATCCTTGGCGAGGACGGACGACGGTTGGCCAAACGCCATGGCGACTTGGGGCTTCCCGCACTGCGCGCCGCTGGGACGAAGCCGGAGACGGTCATCGGCTGGCTTGCCTACATCAGCGGCTTAATCGAGCGCCCGGAAGCTGTAAAGGCCAACGAGTTGATTCCCAGCTTCCGAATGGACCGGATCTCGCGGGAGCCGTTTGTGTTAACTGAAGCCATGATACAGAAGCTGATGAGTGACACAGCTACTGCCTAGCTTACGCCCTAACTGGTGCGAGCCCTCTGTTCTGTCCCCCTTCTCAGCTTCTCTCACACTGGTATTCTAGTGTTCAGCAGACTCCAGCTTCCTATTCCAGCTTCCGGCGGATGGCTTCTTCATACTGCCGGAACGCCGGATTCGCTGATAAACCGCGCTCGCTCATGAGTAGATTAAGCCGCAGCTGCTGCTCCGTCAGCCGCTTCTTTAATGTCTGCTTCTCCGGCCCGTCCTCGCAGGCGGCAAGCAAGTCGGCCAGCCGGACCATCTCCTGCTGCAGTTGAACTTCTTCGGGAACATACCCCGCATTTTTCATCAGCTTATAGGCCATTCGCAAATCCTCGGGAACCCCGGATAAGTCCTCCACCTTCAGCGGCTTACCTTTCCCGGGCAAATGATCAAACTCCCCGCGGGCCATCGCTTCTGCAATCTTCTGTTCCGCTAACCAGGACAGCATCTCCATCCCTCCTTAAGCTTTATCCTTCCAGTATCATACCACAGCTTCATCGGGATTCATTTACAGATCACAATCTGATATCTTCAAAAAAAACGCCTCCGCGATTGCGAAAGCGTTCATCTCATTGGCTCGTTTCACTCTAGGTGAAACATTATAGCAGCGACTCCGCCCCATCGATCACAATTCGGGCTCCGGTAATATGGATGGACTCGTCCGAAGCCAAAAAGGCAACGAGATCCGCCACATTCTCTGGTTGGCCCGGGCCGTCCGCCAAGGGCTGTGAGCCCTTTGGATATTTAACCGGAATAACGATCTCCTGCAGCTCCTTGGTCTTCTCGGTTGAAGCATCGATGTTGGTAGCGATGGCGCCGGGGCTGATCGCATTTACGCGAATTTTGAATTGGGCCAGCTCCAAGGCCAGCATTTTCGCAAAAGCTACTTGTCCCGCTTTCGTCGTACTATAAGCCGACATCCCGAAGCCGGAGAATTTATCATTGCCGTTAATGGAACTGGTAATGATAATACTGCCGCCGCCCCGTTGTTTTAAGTAAGGAACGGTATATTTCACGGTCAGGAACGTGCCCGTCAAATTGATGCTCAGCGTCTTCTCCCAATCCTCGAAGCTCAGATCCTCGACGGGCGCCAGCTTGCCGTTGATGCCGGCATTCGCGAAGACGATGTCGATGCCGCCAAATTGCTCAGCAGCTTCGCGCACCGCCTGTTCGACCCGCGCCGGGTCCGCCACGTCGACATCAAACGCACGGGCCGCCCCCTCATGCATCGCATTGATCTCTCGCGCCGTCTGCTCCGTGCGTTCATCCAACAGATCGAACAGCGCAACCTTCGCCCCTTCGCTGGCCAGCTTCACCGCAGCCGCCTTGCCGATCCCGGAACCGGCTCCGGTGATAATCGCCGTTTTACCCTGGAACCGTTCGCGGTTCGTCGTCTGATTGCTTGTCATGGCTTCACACTCCTGAAGATGAAATGGGTTCATTCAGCGAAACTGATTACCTGCCACTATCCAGATTGCCCATTTCGGAGTGTTTTTTAGTCAAGGATGGCTGGTTTGGACCATGAAAAAACTTGGGTTCTCTCATCTCCCCCTCACTCCGCGTTATGCGGCTTACGAAACCACTTCAGCAAGATCTTCTGAAATTGCTGGCGGGGTGTAGGCGTCGCGATCATCCAATCCTCTTCGTCCTTTGCGCTGCATCGGATCAACCAATTGAACTGCGTATTGTTCATAAACTGCATTTGCTGAATCTCCCAGCGTCCGCCGCAATTCGCATAGAACCGGATATCCCCTTGCGCGAGTGGAGATTTCATACATTTGGCTAAGGCGATACTGCCTTCTTCATCATTCGTCATGTCTGCCAGGAGGGTGGCCAAGCGGTTCAGATCCAGCTCCCGGGCTTGACATAGCGCTGCGTCAAATTGTTTTCTGGACATCATTAAGGCGGGAAGCTCCCCCGGTGTACGCGAGTTCCACTTCATCCGACCGGCTAACAAAACGCTAAGTTGTTTCCCTTCGATGATTCGTTCTACGTATAAGCGGTTGAATTTCCCAGGCAGCCGTCTGAATCGGATAATCTGGTTGCCGGTGATATGCAGATATTCCTCAAAGGTTTGCTTTCCGCAAGTAAAGGATAGCCGGCAAGCCTTGACGGCCGCAGATGCGGCGGTCAGGTCGTCTAAGACGTGCTGCGGCAAGCTGATCCGAGCTCCTTGGGCTGTCCCCAACACCTCATCCTTGCTGTTTAGCGTCTCACGCGTGCCTTCAGCGTCAGAATCTAGCATCTCCTGCAAAAAAACGTGAAAGGGATGCTCTGGATCCTGCCACGTTTGAATTCCTAACCGCTCTATCAAATTTAGCCATTCTTTCGCTTGAAGCGTCACATTTTCCTTGCGGGAGGAATCTGTCATCAATTCTTCCACCTCCTACAGATTGGGCCTCGCTTCCGATGCTTGACCTAACAGCCGGTATGATCTCGGCGTGTCCTTATCCCGCTTCCGATGCAGTAATCATACCACTATTCAAATTGCCTGTGCTCGGAATTTTTTACCAATCTATTACAATGTACCCATAAAAATAGGAGGTGAAGCACAATTTTTCATAGAGCATGAAACTTTTTGATCTGCCTATCCGTAATACTGATGTAAGCGTGCCAAACCGAGACTTCCGTCCTGTTTCGTTCGCTGTCATTAAACATTAATCGAAATATCATCTTTTTTTAAGCTTTTCTTAAGTTTTTCGATCTACAATGTTTAATATGAAACCACTGTATAGAGGTGATTCTAATGAAAATCCTAATTAACTTCCAAAATAATCTGGTTCCCGTTTATTTCAATGTCGATAGCAAGCAACCTGTGCAGCGTACTTTGAAGCTGCTGACGAGCGCGCTCGAATACAAATACTATAACGGCAAGCAAGCTTTGAAGAAGTGCTTGAACTCCTTAATCAGCATTGAAATCGAAGGCTCTGAAGCAATTCTCCACAGCAAGAGCGAATATGATTCGCTTGCGCTCTCGCTCTATTAATCTAGTTCTCGTTGCACCGTTTCGTTGAAGAAAGGCTCCGTACCTCAGCAGCTTGCTGATGGTACGGAGCCTTTCTTTTCAAAATCGACATTCTTCTTATGTTCTGTTTCGTTCCGACTACCCTCGCATCTTGGTACCTTCGCTTTCGGTCAAGCGGCGGTTTCCAAAGAGGGACTTGAATCGAAGCGTCATGGCCGTTACGGCTAAGATGGCCCCGTTCAGGACAAACACCACCGGAATGGAGATCCAGGACCCTAACGCCCCGCCGGCAATTGGTCCGAACATATTGCCAAGCTGAGCCGCGGATTGATTCAAGCTGAAAGCGCGGCCGCGGAAATCCGGTTTGGTCGACTGTACGATCAACGCGTTTAATGCCGGGAACACGGCAGCGAAGAACAAACCGTACACGAAGCGCAGAATTCCGAACCCCACCAACGAATGAAAGAAATGCTGCAAGATGTTGCCGACCCCGCCGCCGATCAATCCGATCATTAACGTGTTGTGGTAACCGATTCGCTGGCCAACTTTGCCCCAGAATGGTGCAGCGATAATTGTAGAAATACCTACCGCCGAAAAAATAATGCCCGAACTGAGTGAAGCATCGGAAGCCGAGGCGCCTAAATCCAACACATACAGCGAAAGCAACGGCTCAAGCACCATCACGGAAGAGGTGACGATCAGCACGACAAGCAGCTTGCCCATCAGCGGACGGTTAGCCGTCGCCTCCTTGAGATCATCCAGCACATGCGAACGCTCCCGGTTGCGGTCGAAGTTCTGTTCCTTTACGAAGATCAAGGCGATCAGAGCTGACACCAATACAACGGCACCTGACGCCAGAAACGCCTCTCGATAACCGATGAATTTGCTTAGGGAACCGCCCACCAGAGGTCCGATAATCCCTCCGGCTGCTCCGGCTGTCGACATCACTCCCAGCGAATAGCCAACATGCTTCTCCGGCGTATTGGTTGCAACCAGTGCAATCGCAGAAGGCACATATCCGGCCAAGAGCCCGGACAAGATGCGGACAGCGATCAACTGATAAGGGTCTCGAACAAAGAAGTAAAGAACATACACCGCACTCAGCGCAAAGCCGGATCGCAGCAGCATCGGCTTCCGGCCGTACTTATCCGATAACGAGCCCCAATAGGGAGAGATCAACGCGCCGGCCAAAAACGTCACCCCAAATGCAATCCCCGACCAGAGAGTGAGATGCGTTGTTACTCCAAGATCATGAGCAATAAACAGAGACATGAATGGAATGACCATGGAGTACGCGGTGCTGCAAAAAAATACACCAAGCCACAGCACGTACAGATTTCTTTTCCAGGGGAAATCCACTTCATCCACCCCCAGCGTTGTTATTCCCAACCCTGGAACTAACCCGTTTTTTTATTCTAGCACAATTCGTTGCCAACTGTTCGAAAGATTTCGAAGTTTAGATTTTCGAGAGCAAGAGGTTCGAGATATAATGGAAGGTGGATGAGCTTTATTGTAATCATCTGTGTCCCATTCGGTAAGCGCTTACCAGGTTGTGATACCGAGATGGCATGAACATGAATCCAAAGGAGCTGGAGCATTTATGGCACTCTTTCAATGTCGTTTTTTCTCTGAAGTATTAGGACTAAGCACCTCCATGACGGTCATCCTGCCGGAACCTGCACAATCGCAAATCGGGATGTCCGCGCCGGCGATCGCCGGGCCTTATCCGACTCTCTACCTGCTGCACGGCATGTCGGACGATGACACAATCTGGCTGCGCCGCACCTCGATTGAACGTTATGTTTCGGGGATGGGGCTGGCCGTTGTAATGCCTCAGGTGGATTTGAGCTTCTATACGGATATGGCGTACGGCAACAACTATTGGACGTTCGTCAGCGAGGAGCTTCCCCGCCTCTGCCGGTCGTTCTTCCCGTTGTCCGAACGACGCGAGGACACCTTCGTTGCCGGGTTGTCGATGGGTGGTTACGGCGCCTTTAAGCTGGCATTGCGCAAGCCGGAGATGTTCTCTTATGCCGCCAGCCTGTCAGGGGCGCTGGATATCGCAAATCGCCGCCATGATCTCCCCCTGTTCCAGCGGATCTTCGGCGAATCCGGGCCTAAGGGCACGGACAACGATCTGCTGGCACTGCTGGACCCGCTCGCCAAGGCCATGCAGGAAGGAAAGCCGGTTCCTCAGCTGTACCAATGCTGCGGCACGGAAGATTTCCTGTACGAGGATAACCAAACGTTCCGCGATGCTTGCACCCGCGCCGGTCTGCCTCTCACCTATGAGGAAGGACCCGGTTCCCACGAGTGGGGCTATTGGGATGCGAAGATTCAGGACGTGTTGAAATGGCTGCCGCTTCAATCTAACAAAGCTTAAGCGAACAAGTAAACCTAGCCGGCTGGGTGTAAGCTTCTCAGCCGGCTAGGTTTTTGTCAGCCCTTCGGATGGGAGTCGCGCTCCACTACTCCCATTCGTTCACGAAGCGCCGCCGTTGCTCGCCTTTGCCGCGCGGCTCCCGACGGCTCGATTTCCCTGAGGATGCGGCGCGTACAGAGCGCTGGCGGGTTTGCTCCTTGGCTGCCTGAAACTTCAGCTCCCGCTGCGTTTTCAGATAATTCTCGAACCGTTTGCGCTCCAGTTGACCGTTTTGCAATGCTTCTCTGACCGCGCAGCCCGCCTCGCGTTTGTGCTGACAATCGCTGAAACGGCATTGCTTCACCAGTTCCTCAATCTCTCCAAACGCCTCAGACCATCCGCCATCATCGTCCCATAGCTGCAGCTCACGCATCCCCGGCGTATCGATCATCACAGCACCTTGCGGCAGCACAAACAGCTCACGATGCGTTGTGGTATGCCTTCCCCGGCTGTCATCTTCCCGGATCGCCTGAGTTTTCTGAACGTCTTTCCCTGCCATCCAGTTCAAGATCGTCGACTTCCCCGCGCCCGATGATCCGGTAAGAGCCACCGTCACTCCCGGCTTCAGCAAAGCATCCACTTGCTCCCGTCCCAGATCCTCCAAGGCGCTGACCGCAATCACGGGCACCCCTGGCGCTATCGATTCCGCTTCGGCTACATAACGCTCCGGATCGTCGCATAAATCAGCTTTACTCAGCACAATGACTGGTGTAGCGCCGCTATTCCAAGCCATAATCAAATACCGCTCCAGCCGGCGCAAATTATAATCCAGGTTCAGCGCAGCCACCAGAAATAGCAGGTCGACATTGGCTGCAACGACTTGTTCCGTCGGCACCGACCCGGCGGCACGTCGCGAGATGCGACTGGTGCGCGGAAGCACACCATGGATCACGGCATCTCCGCCGCTATCACAAAGGAAGCGCACGGCAACCCAGTCTCCAACCGCCGGAAACTCGCTCCGTTCGCCTAATGCAAATTGAAGGCGACCGCTCATTTCTGCCCAACCTTCACCCCGCTCCGTTGCCACGCGATATTTGTGGCCATGGTCCGCGATGATCCGCCCCGGTGAGACCAGCTCTAACCCCATCTCGTGTAAAGCGTCCTCCCGCTCCGGGTTCCATCCAAGTTCATTTAAATTCAATCCAATTCCTCCAAGTCGATAAAATGGTTCATCTGAGTTCCGACACTGCCCCGTCTCCTTAGCCGCAAAAAAAAAGACGCGGGATCCTCACCTCCCGCGTCTTCAGCCTGGGCACCTCGGCATGAAGCAACAACTACCCAGCGTCTCTTCTGAGGAGACGCTGTCCAGCAGTTCCATGCCTGTGCCCCATCTTCCCGCCGCCCCTATCGGGGAGTCGGCGGACGCAAAAAAGCCGCGGGACGTTCGAACGGTCCCGCGGCCTCGCGCTGCCTGCTTCTAAATCCATCGATATTGATCGTCGATTGGAAGTTACACGCAGCGCCTTATTTTTCCGCTAAGGAGACCGTATTTACACGAGTCACAAGTACATTCACCATAAATAACAGCCTCCTTCATCCTAATTTGTACTCATCATACGGGATCTTGGCAACCTTTGTCAATTCATTTTTGTCCCGCGTCAGTGTCAAGCTAGCGTGGGCAGTCATTTAAGATGCCTGGAACGCGAACCCCGAAGGAACCTCTTCCTTGTAAGCGCTTTGCTTCGTTCTTTCATCAAACACAAGTGATTTGTCAGAATTTTTTGCCGTTATCCGCGAAGTGCTTTGAGTGCCATACCCGTTGTGCTGCTTTGCTTCGGTCCTTGCAGCATGCGAATCATTCCAGCGATACAACCCTTGACCGGTTGCGTCACGTTCTTGAGCAATTGCCGCATGTTTATCGACTGCTGCGGCGTTGCCTGCTTACTCGCTT